>CANFZC010000087.1 GCA_947451475.1 Flavobacteriaceae bacterium
ATCGATTTAGGTGATGGCAGAAGCATCACAATCGAGACAGGACGATTAGCGAAACAAGCTGATGGTTCTGTAGTAGTAAGAATTGGAAAAACGGTTATTTTAGGTACCGTTGTTTCCGCTAGAAAAGCAAGTCCGGGTATTGACTTTTTACCCTTAACGGTAGATTATCGTGAAAAATTTGCTGCAGCAGGTCGTTTTCCTGGAGGTTTCTTTAAAAGAGAAGCACGTCCAAGTGATAGCGAAGTGTTAACGATGAGATTAGTAGACCGTGTATTGCGTCCGCTTTTCCCAAGTGATTACCATGCAGAAGTTCAAGTCATGATACAGTTAATGTCTCATGATGAAGAGGTAATGCCAGATGCTTTAGCAGGATTAGCCGCTTCGGCAGCACTTGCTTTGTCTGACATTCCATTTGAGACTTTAATTTCAGAAGCTAGAGTGGGAAGAATTGATGGGAAATTCATTATTAATCCTTCACGTGCTCAATTAGAGTTATCAGATATTGATATGATGATTGGTGCTTCGACTGATTCTATCGCGATGGTAGAAGGAGAGATGAAAGAGATTTCAGAAAAAGAAATGGTAGAAGCCATTAAATTTGCACACGAACATATTAAAGTACAAATCGCTGCTCAAGAACGATTAGCAAATGCATTTGGCAAAAAAGAAGTTCGTACGTATGAGCAAGAAAGAGAAGACGAAGCAATTCACGCTAAAGTGAAAGCAGCGGCTTATGATAAAATATATGCTATCGCTAGTAAAGGTTCGGCTAAACACGAACGTTCCGCTGCTTTTGATGCCGTAAAAGAGGAAGTAAAAGCGTTATTTACAGAGGAAGAATTGGCAGAAAATGGCGATTTAGTTTCTAAATATTTTTACAAAACCAACAAAGAAGCAGTTCGTAACGTAACCTTAGATTTGGGAACCCGTTTAGACGGAAGAAAAACTACTGAAATCAGACCGATTTGGTGTGAAGTAGATTATTTGCCATCTGTACACGGTTCGGCTTTATTTACCCGTGGAGAAACTCAAGCCTTGGCAACCGCTACTTTAGGAACTTCTAGAGAAGCTAACCAAATTGATTCCCCATCAGAACAAGGAGAAGAAAAATTCTATTTACATTATAATTTCCCTCCATTTTCTACAGGAGAAGCTCGTCCTTTAAGAGGAACTTCAAGAAGAGAAGTTGGTCACGGAAACTTGGCACAACGTGCGTTGAAAAACATGATTCCGGCGGATTGTCCTTATACTATTCGTGTGGTTTCTGAAGTATTAGAATCGAATGGTTCTTCTTCTATGGCTACGGTTTGTGCAGGAACATTATCGTTGATGGATGCTGGTATACAAATGATTCGTCCTGTATCGGGAATTGCGATGGGATTGATTACCGACGGAGATCGTTTTGCGGTTTTATCGGATATCTTAGGAGATGAAGATCATCTTGGAGATATGGATTTCAAGGTAACTGGAACTTCGGAAGGGATTACCGCTTGTCAAATGGACATTAAGATTGATGGATTGAAATATGAAATCATGGAGCAAGCTTTGGCTCAAGCACGTGATGGTCGTTTGCATATATTAGGAAAATTAACGGATACATTGGCTCAACCAAGAAACGATGTTAAAGTTCATGCTCCAAAAATTATCATGAGAACTATACCAGGCAACTTCATTGGTGCTTTAATTGGACCAGGAGGAAAAGTGATTCAAGAATTACAAAAAGCTACAGGTTGTACTATCGTTATTAACGAGGTGGACGAACAAGGTGTAGTTGAAATTCTTGGAACGGATCCAGATGGCATTGCAGCTGTATTGGCGAAAATTGATTCTATCATTTTCAAACCAACAGTAGGAGAAGCTTATGAGGTGAAAGTAATTAAAATGCTTGATTTTGGTGCGGTAGTAGAATATACAGCAGCGCCGGGTAATGAAGTATTGTTACACGTATCTGAATTGGCTTGGGAACGCACTGAAAACGTTACTGACGTTGTGAATATGGGCGATGTATTTATGGTGAAATATTTAGGAATTGATCCTAAAACTAGAAAAGAAAAAGTTTCTAGAAAAGCCTTATTACCAAGACCTCCAAGAGACGAGAATGCTCCTGCGAGAGAAGATCGCGGACCACGTCCAGAAAGAAGAGACGACAGAAAATAATATTTTTGTTTTAGATAGAAAAGCCCCGATTCATGTATATGAATCGGGGCTTTTTGTTTGACCTCACCCCAGCCCAGATTGTTGCATGTTTACCTCACCCCAGCCCTCTCCAAAGGAGAGGGGGCTAAGAAGGAAATGACTATATATATATATTTCATTAGAGCATTATAAGTAGCAGTGGAAAGAGCGTACTTTATATTATTTTTAAAAAATTGTAACTTTTTTGTTTTTGTACACGTATAACCACCTGAACACTTTAAAGTAAAGGAGATATAATAGATGAGACAACTCAAAATTACCAAGCAGGTAACGAATCGTGAAACTGCTTCCTTAGACAAGTACCTACAAGAGATTGGAAAAGTTGATTTGATTACGGCTGACGAAGAGGTAGAATTAGCTCAACGTATTAAAGCGGGTGATCAAAGAGCTTTAGAGAAATTGACCAAAGCGAATTTACGTTTTGTGGTTTCGGTAGCTAAACAGTACCAAAATCAAGGATTGACCTTACCCGATTTGATTAACGAAGGAAACTTAGGACTTATTAAAGCCGCCCAACGTTTTGATGAAACTCGTGGATTTAAGTTCATTTCGTATGCGGTATGGTGGATTCGTCAATCTATATTACAAGCTTTGGCTGAGCAATCGCGTATTGTGCGTTTGCCATTAAATAAAATTGGTTCGATTAATAAAATCAACAAGATGTATGCTTTATTAGAGCAATCTAATGAGCGTGCTCCATCGGCAGAGGAAATTGCTAAAGAGCTTGACATGACTGTGAATGATGTTAAAGAGAGTATGAAAAACTCAGGTCGTCATTTATCTATGGATGCCCCATTAGTAGAAGGAGAAGATTCTAACCTATACGACGTATTGCGTTCTGGTGAATCTCCCAATCCGGATCGTGAGTTGATTCATGAATCCTTGCGTACCGAGATTGAGCGTTCTTTAGAAACCTTGACTCCAAGAGAGGCAGATGTTGTTCGTTTGTATTTTGGATTAGGAGATCAACACCCAATGACATTAGAAGAAATTGGCGAGACTTTTGACTTAACGCGTGAGCGTGTTCGTCAGATTAAAGAAAAAGCGATTCGCAGATTAAAACATACTTCTAGAAGTAAAATCTTAAAAACTTATTTAGGATAGTCAAAAAAAGTGGATTTTTAGTGAATTTTATTTCAGGAAAAGAAAAAAAAACTTTTATTTGCCGACATAAAAATAGACACTTAGTATTTACTATACCCTCAACAACAGTCTGATTAACTGTTCGTTTTTTGATTGATGATTGAAACTCCGGCTGATTACCGGAGTTTTATTTTTTGCACGGCAAATAAAACTCCAGTCAGTTCGCTTTGCTCGGGTGTCCGGAGTTTTATTTTTTGCATTAGTTCGTTCTCGCTGCTAAAATTTAATTCGTGCATTCACGGTAAAAAAGTATCTTTGCACCCACAACACAAACTAAAAAAATGAGACCTACCCTTATAGCTCCTTCTGTATTAGCGGCAGACTTTGCTAATTTGCAACGTGATATTGAAATGATTAACAACAGTGAAGCCGATTGGTTTCACATTGACATTATGGATGGGGTCTTTGTTCCCAACATCTCCTTTGGCATGCCCGTATTGGAAGCTATTGCAAAACATGCTCAAAAGACCATTGATGTTCATTTGATGATTGTGGATCCTGACCGTTATATTAAAACTTTTGCTGCATTGGGGGCCAACATCTTAACGGTGCACTATGAAGCCTGTACCCATTTACACCGAACGTTACAAGCGATTAAAGCTGAGGGAATGAAAGCAGGCGTTGCTTTAAATCCGCATACTAACATTGCCTTACTAGAAGACGTCATTAACGATATCGATTTGGTTTGTTTGATGAGTGTTAACCCTGGTTTTGGTGGGCAATCGTTTATTGAAAACACTTATACAAAAGTAGAGCGCCTTAAGGATTTAATTGTTAAGAAAAATGCCACTACGATGATAGAAATAGATGGAGGGGTTACAGATAAAAATGCTAAACAGCTGGTGCAGTGCGGAGCTGATGTATTAGTGGCGGGTAGTTTTGTGTTTAAATCTTCCAATCCTCATCATACCATCAGTGAACTAAAAAAAACAATTATTTCGTAGGCTTACCGCAGTCATAATGAGTTTCTGATGATTAATTGACTTTTATTTTTTACTTGTTTTTTACTAGTACTATTGATCATTTCGGCCAGGATTTTACCCATTGCTACGAAATCGGTTGAGATGGTTGTGATGCCGTTTTCGACTACTTTTTTCAGGGAGGTGTCATTATAAGAAATGATGCCGTAATCGGTTCCGAGGGCTAATTGTTGTCTTTTGGCTTGTTCGATCACTTTTACTAAATGATCATCATTGATTACAATAAACAAGGTATTTGTTTTAATAGTATCTGACTCAAAAGTGGAAACAATTGAAAATGCGACCTTACTTTCACGACAAAACTTTTCAAATCCTAGTACCATGCCGTAGGGTTCTTTTTTTCCTGGGAAGACAAATATAAGCTCGGCATATTTCTTCAATGGCACTATTCCACTCATTAAGGCATTATACATATCGGCTTCAAAATCTTGATGCACCGAAGGATAATCTTTGAGATCTTCATTGGTTTGGTCTAAAATATAAGTATCGTTTGGCGGTAATGTTTTAATATATGCTGCTGTTCCCTCCAAGTTAGAAGGCATGATAATGTATTTAGCGTAATTACCTTTGCTTTCAGCGATTAGCTTTTTGAACATCTCTAAGTTGAAATGATGGAAAAAAATATCTACTTGGAAGTTTTTATTACTGTTTTCAAGGAAGGCATTATAGAGCACTTCTTTGAAAGAATTGAGTTCGTCGAACAATAAAAACACACGTTGTTCTAGCGTAAACTCGACACTTTTGACGTAATATCCTTTCCCTAGTACCGCATAAATTATTCCTCTCTTTTTCAACTCTTCATAGGCTAATAAAACGGTATCCCTCGAGATTGAGAATTCCAAACACACTTTATTTACGGAAGGCAATCGATCCTCTCTATTGAGTCTTTTTTCGGCAATAGCCAATTCAACCGACCATACAATTTGCTTGTACTTGGGTTGGTTAGATTGGGCATTAATCTTTATTATTTTCATACAAAATTACTAACTGGTAGTAAGATACAAAAAAACTGGTAGGTAGCGGTATGGTGCCTTTGCAATTAATAGTATTTTCGTTAAGACATTGATAAAAAAGGCATGACTAAAACAGCTATTTCACAAATTACCGGCACCATAATTAAGAAATCCCTTGGTTTTCTGGGTGATTCAACTGAAGCACATGGCTATACCCTTCGGAATAGTAATGGTTGTGAATTAACGGTAATGAACTATGGAGCCACAATTATTTCTTTAAAAATGCCGACTGTTATGGGAGAAATGATTGATGTAGTGTTGGGTTTTGATACTGTAGCGGCCTATGATAAATCATATGAATTACCTAGCCCTCCTTTTTTGGGTGCGGTGGTAGGTAGATTTGCCGGAAGAATCAATAAGGGAATGTTTACTTTGAATGGAGCTGAAATTTCTTTGACTAAAAACTGGAAAGGGCATCAACTTCACGGCGGATTTGAGGGCTTTAGCCGAAAATTTTGGAAAGTAATTGACATCTCTTCTGACCGCAATCCTTCGATAACATTTTCTTACCTTAGTAGGGCTAACGAAGAACAGTTTCCTGGTGACGTACTGGTAAAAGTGACGTATACCTTGACTGAAAATAACGAACTTAAAGTAGCCTTTGAAGCAAGTAGTACGCAAGACACCCTTATCAATTTAACCCAGCATAGTTATTTTAATTTGAATGGTCACAAGGCTGATATTAAAAATCAAAAACTTATGGTAGCTTCCAAAAAGGTATTGGAAACGGGGGCTGACTTAATTCCGACTGGTAATTTCACTAGTTTGCTGCAGCACCCCTTTGATTTCTCGAATGCTAAGGAATGTCCGACTTCGATTGACACCACTTTTGTATTGGAAACGGAACAAGCTGTGGTCCTCTATGGAGAAGACACTAAAATAAAAATGACCGTTACTACCAATCAGCCGGCGGTACATCTATATGTAGGCGGTAATTGTTTTGAAACCGTTGTGGGAAAAGACAAGGCAACGTATCATCCTTTGAGTGGCATTTGCTTTGAAACCCAAAATTTTCCAGACGCACCCAATCACAGTAACTTCCCTACTGCAATACTACAAAAGGGAGCGACCTATCACCATGAAACCAGCTTCTTATTTGAGAATTATTAAAAACAACACTATGAAAAAAACGATACTTTTATTATTACTGACTACTTTATTTTCGTGCTCGAAAAGTGAGAATTCGACACCGCCCGTGGTAGAAGACCCTTTCATTCGAGGTGCAGATATGTCTTCTCTTCCGTTGATTGAAAGTGAAGGTACGGTATATAAACATAATGGTCAAATAGAAGACCCTATCACTACTTTAAAGAATGCGGGTTGTAATACCATCCGTATTCGGTTATGGCAAAATCCTAGTTTTGGTCATTCGGGCTTAGCTGAGGTAAAAACCTTTGCTACAAGAGTGAAACAAGCCGGATTAAAAGTGTGGTTAACGGTGCATTATTCTGACACTTGGGCTGATCCTGGCAATCAGACAAAACCAGTTGCGTGGCAAGGTTTATCCTTTGTTGACTTAAAGTCGGCTGTAAGCAATTACACCACCCAAATCATGACCGAAATTAATCCCGACATCATTCAAATTGGCAATGAAACCAACGACGGCATGCTATGGCCTGACGGCAAATTAACAACCAATGAAAGTCAGTTTTTAGAATTGCTATCAAGTGCTAGTGCGGCTGTTAGAAGCAAGTCAACCACAACCAAAATTATGTTGCATTATGCGGGTACATCGGGTTCTGATTGGTTTTTTAGTAAAGTAGCTTCTATTGATTACGATTATATTGGGCTTTCTTACTACCCGATATGGCATGGAAAAAGTTTAAGCACTTTACAAAGCACCATGACTACTTTGGGTCAACTCTATAATAAAAAGGTACTAGTAGCTGAAACGTCTTATCCTTTTACTTTTGGGTACAATGACTTTACGAACAACATCATTGGGCTACAGAATCAAATTATCGATACCTATTCTGCCAGTGCACAAGGACAGAAAGACTATTTAGCCGCTTTGAAAAACACGGTTAAACAAAGTTCAAATGGTTATGGTTTTTGTTATTGGGGTACGGAATGGGTTGCCTTTCGAGGGCCTACTTCGACCAATGGGTCTTCATGGGAGAATCAAGCATTGTGGGATTTTAACAACAACGCACTTCCAGCCCTGGATGCTTTTACAGCTAATTAACCATGATAAAACCGCTAATACATACCCTTATCTTACTGCTCGCTGTAGCAGGATATTCTCAAACGCAACCCTCTGCATTTGCTAAGGGAGCTGACGTGGGTTGGCTTCCCCAAATGGAGGCTACAGGATATAAATTTTATGATACCGACGGGAAAGAAAAAGATTGCCTCCAGCTATTGAAAGACCGAGGTATGAATTCCATTAGACTACGTGTTTTTGTTGACCCTAATAACGATAAAGCTAGCGGCCACTGCAGCAAAGAAGAAACGGTAGTCATGGCTTTGCGGGCTCAGAAGATGGGGATGCGTCTTATGATTGACTTTCACTATTCTGATTCCTGGGCAGATCCTGCCAAGCAAAACAAACCCAAGACGTGGGAACAACATACCTTTCCTGAATTGCTAAAAGATATCTACCAACATACTTTTGAGGTGATCAGTGCCTTAAAAAAGGCCGGGATTACGCCAGAATGGGTACAAGTTGGCAATGAAATTCCGGGCGGAATGTTATGGCCGGACGGCAGTACCGAACATTGGGATCAGTTGGGCAAGTTATTGAACAAAGGGTATGATGCTGTAAAAGCAGTGGATAAAAATATTAAAGTCATTGTCCATGTAGACGAGGGAAATAACAATGTTAAGTTTAGAACTTTTTTTGACCAGGCAACGGCTCAGAACGTAAAATATGATGTCATCGGTTTGTCCTATTACCCCTATTGGATTAAAAAAGATTACCGTGAAACCATAGCCGATTTATCGTTTAATTTAAACGACATGGTACAACGTTATGGCAAGGAAGTCATGGTGGTGGAAGTGGGAGGTGAAGACGACAAGGTTCAAAACACCTATGAATTATTGACTGCCACCTTACAAGCGGTAAAAGACGTTCCTGATCATAAAGGATTGGGTGTCTTTTATTGGGAACCTGAAGGCGCTAAACGTTGGAGTCAATACAGTTTAAGCGCTTGGCAAGAAGATGGTAAACCCTCAGCAGCCTTGGATGCATTTAAAGATAACTAAACCATGCAAATCAAAACATTACCCTCCATTGAAAAATTAACTTTAGGTATTTTACTTTGTTTATTTAGCACTTTTGCTGTTGATGGGCAAGAAAAAATAAATCTTGATGCCGATTGGAAGTTTCACTTTGGAAATTCATCCCATCCTGAAAAAGATTTTGACTACGGGAATACCTTATTATTTCACAAGTCCTCTATTTTTGAGACTACGATTATTAGTCCGAAGTATGTTGATACTACCTGGCGTAAGATCAACGTTCCCCATGATTGGGTTGTTGAACTTCCATTTGTAGATTCCCCTACTCATGAAATGGATTCCCACGGGTATAAACCTGTTGGAGGCCCGTATCCTGAAACCAGCATTGGTTGGTACCGAAAACATTTTATGGTTGATAAAAAGGCAAAAGACAAACGGTTTGCGCTCCAATTTGATGGAATCTATAGAAATGCCAGCCTTTGGCTCAACGGTTTTTATCTTGGCAGTAATTTTAGTGGCTATTTAGGACAATCCTATGACATCACGGACTACGTAAACTTTGACGCGGAAAATGTCTTGGTG
>CANFZC010000088.1 GCA_947451475.1 Flavobacteriaceae bacterium
GCTGGAATGACAATCTTTCATAGAAAAAAGTATATTATCCCTGCTCGTAGGTGGGGATTTTTTTATTCTCCTATTAATACACCGGAAACGTTCCAGGCGCTGAAGCTGTTTCCTTCTGGGGCGCCTTGTGGTATTTTTAGTTGGAGGGTATGGGTTCCGGCTGCTAAGTCTCCTAGGTCGATTAGGATGGGATTGGTTAGGGTACCGGGGCACCAGTTGGCTCGGCTGTAATCGGAAGAGGATAGTCCGTTGGGAAAATTACCTGAGGCGGGATTTGACAAACGATAGGAACCGCAGTCTTGGCGCCATGGTGTAAAGCTAAAGGTTTCTTTGCCGTCGAGGAATATCGTGTTCTTTTTTGGGACAAATTCGTCTCCATTTTCCCAGCCTCCATGTCCGGTTGTAATATAGCGCAGTTGGGCATGCTTCATGGGTTTGTCTAGTTTGAAGCTGACTTCTAATCCTTTATCACTGTTAAACATTGAGCCGTATTCTTGGCCTGCCATTTCCATGATGTTATTGGTACAAAACAAAGGAAGTAGTTGCGTCGCTATGGCTTTGGATTCTTCTTCTTCGTGGATGGTGATGTTAGCCGACACTTTATGGCCGCCTTTATCGTAGTTGCCAATGGTGATGCCAATGTATACCTCTTTTCCGCTTAGTAAGGTACGCATATCGCTTATGTCTTGACGGTATAAGACGTTATCGGCCCAGGTTTTATCTTTTAGTTGGAGGGTATTGTATTGTTTGACTCCGAAAGGAGTAAAGAAGCGCATTAATTCGACCAGCGGGTTGTAGGTATCGGTGGCGATGACCCCTTGGTATTCTTTACCGTTTCCGTTGGTGTATATGGGTAACGATTTGACTCCATTTTTGAGTCCGTCGAGAAAGGAGGTGGCTTTGTCTGTTGGGATTAGGAAGAATGCTCCCGTGCGGTCGTAGGCATCGCCGTTGGATTGTTCGGTTACATCGACGAACAGCTGGCTGCCCAGTTTGATTTCGGGAAACTTTATTTTTCTGACTGCTATGGTGCCGTTGGCGAAACGGAGGATGCTGTCGTTGGATTTAGCTCCGCTCAGTTCGGCTTTGCCTTGGGTGGATTCGTCAGAGAAGTTGATGATTTGGTCTTTAAACACGGCGATGGTGGTGAAGCGGCTTTTCCAGAGCAGGTCTTTATAGGTAAGGGCGTCTACTGGTTTTTGGGAAACGTTAACCCCTGGGATTGTCGTTATCTTTTCCACTTTGGTCGCTGTTACAACAAAATTCCCGTTGCGCACCATTTCAAGTACTAGGCCAAGGTTTTGTCCTAAGACGGAAGGGCTTCCTTTGATTTTTAGGTCGGCTGTGTACCAAAATTCGATGGTATTGGAGTTGACTATGGTTTTGGCTTTTTTGCATTCGTATCCTAGAATTTTTTTGGTATCCGATAAGAATTCGAAGGATTGTTTGGCAATCGCTGTACTGTCTTTCATGGCAATGGTGGACTTGTTGTTTAACACCGCTACTTGACTGAAGGCGTTTGTATTTCGGTCTATTAGGGTTTGTTCAAAAGGGAAGGTTGCTTTTTTGTTGACGATAGACTCCGTTGTTAGTAGGGTTTGCGAGGTTGTGGTGAATACGATTACTTGATCTTGGTTTTCTACTACCGTTCCGTTGGAGCTTTTTAGGTAAGTAATCTTATAAGATTGTGCGAAAACAGTAGCTGTTGCTAGTAGTAAAAAGTAAATAAGTAAATTTTTCATTACAAAAACTATTTTATAAAAGTAAAATTCTTACTTTAGTGTAAAAATTTGGAATTGTGAAAGCAGCCTTTCTTCATTAGGTGTGGCAATATAAGAAGTTTGTCTTTGCTAACCTAACAACCGTGTCGGGAGAATTGTTGACCGTTGTGGCGGTTGGACATGATTTGAAAGTACGGGTACTGATTTTTTTGACGCACAGGCTGTGACGCAATCCCTAGTTGCTTTATTGCCAACATTAGTGCTTGAAAAGAATCTAATCCTTGAAAAGTTTGCTACTTTTGGTGTAGCTAATAGGGATGCCTTTGCTAGTCATTCGTTATTGCAAGTTAAGTAGGTGTATGATCATCAAGGACCTTTTTTGCGGGTTGCATTGTCCTTCAACTTTTAAAATCTTAGTATGTCGGCGGTACTACAATTAAAATATTTTTTTGAGAAACACGGATTTCATGTTTCGTCTCGGTTGGCCGACAAGTTGGGCATGCGTGCTTCTAGTGTGCGTTTGTTTTTCATTTATATTTCTTTTGTTACGGTTGGATTGGGTTTTGGGATTTATTTGACCTTGGCTTTTTGGATTAAGTTAAAAGATTTAATTCGGGGTAAACGTTCCTCTGTATTTGATTTGTAGCGCTTGGTACCTAAGCCATCCATAGCATCCTTGTTTTTCCACTATTCGAAAAGTCAGCGAATGGGTATTCTTATATTTTTTGCGGTGATCTTGGTGTTGCAGGGTATTTATTATTTTCACGATTTTAGTTATAGTACCCCTTCTAGTCCAGAACAAATGACTTGGATGTCTAAGCAGCACGAGTTGGATCGGTTGCTAGTGCGTCGAAAAAATTATCGTCCTAAACGTTACCCTTTTAACCCCAATTTTATTACCGATTTTAAAGGGTATGCCTTGGGTATGACGGTCAAGGAAATTGACCGCTTGCATGCGTATCGGCGGGAGCAAAAGTTTGTTAATTCGGCCGAAGAATTCCAGGCGGTTACTCAGGTGTCGGATTCCTTGCTTCGCACGATGGCGCCTTATTTTAAATTTCCGGAATGGGTGAAGGCAAAGAAGGCCAATTCTTCTTATGTTGCTGGTGCTTTTAAGAAAGAAGCAAAGAAGACCGTGTTGGATATTAATAGTGCTTCCAAGGAAGATTTGATGGCGGTTTATGGTGTTGGGGACAAGTTGTCTGATCGGATTTTGGTACAAAGAGAACTGTTGGGTGCCTTTGTGAGTATGGAACAAATGGCGGATGTGTGGGGGTTGTCGCCAGAGGTTATTGCCCAAATGAAAACTTCGTTTGTGGTGAAGGGTACCGCAAACGTTAAGAAAATCAATATTAATGATGCCACGGTTAAAGAACTTTCGGGCTTTCCTTTTTTCAGGTATGCTTTGGCTAAAGAAATTGTGATTTACCGCAGTATGCATGGGGACCTAACTATTGAGGATTTGTCAAAAATTAAAGGATTTCCTGTTGAAAAGATAAAAATAATTGCCTTATATTTGGAATTCTAAAATTTAAAGACAGCCTCAGCTATATGAATTCAAATTATTTTACTGCAGAACATGAAATGTTTAGGGAAAGTTTGCGTGATTTTTTGCGCGTAGAAGTAGTCCCTCACATTGAAAAATGGGAAAAGACCGGAACGATCGAACGCTTTATTTGGAAGAAGTTTGGCGCAATGGGCTTTTTTGGTATTGCGTATCCCGAAGCCTATGGTGGACTGAATTTGGATTTGTTTTACACCGTTGTCTTTTTGGAAGAGTTGCAAAAAATAAAATCTTCGGGATTTGCGGCGGCGATGTGGGCTCATGCTTATTTGGCTATGACCCATTTGAATGCAGAGGGCAGTGAGCGTATCAAGCAAGACTATTTGGCGCCTAGTATCGCTGGAGAACAGATCGGGGCGTTGTGTATTACCGAGCCTTTTGGCGGAAGTGATGTCGCGGGTATGCGCACTACTGCGGTTAAGAAGGGAGATACCTATGTAATTAACGGTTCGAAAACTTTTATCACTAACGGTGTTTATGCCGATTATTATGTAGTGGCGGCTAAGACTAGTCCGGAGCTTGGCAATAAAGGGATTAGTATCTTTTTGATGGATGCTAATTTAAAGGGCATTTCTGCCACTAAATTGGACAAGTTGGGATGGAGAGCTTCTGATACGGCTGAGATTTCTTTTGATAATGTGGAGATTCCTGCGGAAAATTTGATGGGAGAGGAAGGAAAAGGATTTCCGTATATCATGCAGCATTTTGCTTTAGAGCGTTTGATTATGGCGGTGAATGCTCATGCACGAGCAGAATATGCCATAGATTACACTATAGATTATATGGCCCAGCGCGAAGCGTTTGGCACTACGATAAATAAATTTCAGGCCTTGCGTCATACGATGGTGGATCATGCTACGGAGGTGGAGCACTGCAAGGTGTTTAATTATGCTGCTGTAGCGCGATTGAATCAAGGAGAATATGTAGTTAAAGAGGCTACCATGGCTAAATTAAAATCGACTAAAGTAGCAGATGAAGCCATTTATAGTTGTTTGCAAATGCTAGGCGGTTATGGTTATATGGAAGAATACCCGTTGGCCCGTTTGCTGCGCGACAGCCGTTTGGGGCCTATAGGTGGAGGAACTTCGGAGATTCTTAGAGAGATCTTGTCTAAGATGATTATTGATAAGCAAAACTATCAGCCAGCTGTTAAATAAAATTTCAAATCTCAAATTCCAAATTCCAAATTCCAATAAAGCAAGCAATAAATTTCAAATCTCAAATTCCAAATTCCAAAAAAATAGGCAAATTTTAAATTTAAGTTTATCTGAAGATTGGAATTTGGAGTTTGCTTTTTTCTTTTTTTTTTTTCTTTTTTTCCTTTGGGGATTCAAAAATAATAGTACTTTTGCCCCCACTAAATGAGAGGAGGTGTCCAAATTATGTTGATTATACCAATTAAAGACGGAGAAAACATTGATAGAGCATTAAAGCGCTACAAGAGAAAATTCGATAAAACCGGAACTGTAAGACAACTTAGAGCGCGTCAAGCGTTTACTAAGCCATCTGTAGTTAGAAGAGCGCAAGTTCAAAAAGCTGCTTATATTCAAAACTTAAGAGACAATCTAGAAGGATAGTTAAAATCCTTATAAGATAGCACCGCTGATGATTAAAGTTTGTTAACTTTGATGTCAGCGGTTTTTTTATGGAAAATTTTAAGGACAAGTTTCGGGATTATTTGATGTTAGAGAAGCATTATTCTGTGCATACGGTTTCGGCTTACCTGAATGACCTTGGTTTTTTTGAGGCGTTTTTATCTGAGTCTTATGAATCGACTGATTTGGTTGGGGTTGCTTATCCGCAAGTTCGTTCTTGGATAGTATCGCTCTCTGATGATGGGTTGTCGAGTTCTTCCATCAACCGGAAAGTATCTTCCTTGAAATCCTATTATAAATTTTTATTGAAGACCAAGCAGCTTGCTGTTAGTCCCTTATTAAAGCACAAGGCTTTGAAATCGGCTAAGAAGTTGCAGATTCCCTTTTCGGAGAAAGAGGTTGATTTGGTTTTGAATCAATTGACCTATACCGATGATTTTGATGGGCTGCGCGATAAATTGGTTATCGACTTATTTTATACTACGGGTATCCGTAGGGCGGAATTGATTGAATTGAAGTTGTATGATGTTGATTTATCGAATCATACGATCAAGGTGTTAGGAAAACGGAACAAGGAGCGTATTATACCGTTGTTGCCTGTGGTGGAAGAGCAGGTGGGTCGCTATTTGGTCGAACGAGCACGTTTACAAACGATTACGGATTCGGCTTATTTTTTTCTATTGCAAAAGGGTGTAAAATTGAACAATTCCTTTGTTTATCGTCTAATAAATTATTACTTTAGTAATGTCTCTGAGAAGGTGAAAAAGAGTCCGCATATATTACGACATACGTTTGCGACCCACCTTCTTAATAATGGGGCAGATATAAATTCAGTTAAAGAGTTATTAGGGCATTCTAGTTTGGCCTCGACACAAGTATACACTAGCAGTAGTTTAGCGGAGCTTAAAAAAGTGTACCGTAGTGCTCATCCAAGAAACCAGTAGTAATTTAGCAATGTTTAACCAAAAAAAATACGATTATGAAGGTAAATGTGCATGCCGTTAATTTCACTGTGGACAAAAAGCTGGTTGATTTTATAGAAGATCGATTGGGAAAACTTGAAAAATATTATGATAAAGTGGTTTCGTCTGATGTTTTTTTGAAGGTTGAGAATACTAGTGAGAAAGAAAATAAAATTGTGGAGCTAAAAATCCATGTTCCTGGAGATGATTTTATGGTAAAGAAACAATGTAAAACATTTGAGGAGGCGATAGAGTTATCGTCAGAATCTTTAGAAAGATTATTGGTAAAAAGAAAGGAAAAAATCAATACTCATATATAAGGTAAAAATTTTTCTAAAAATGTTTTGATTAAAAGATAAAATACATACATTTGCAGTCCGTTAGAAATAGCGGGCTTTTTTTATTATATATGCCAGCGTAGCTCAGTTGGCTAGAGCAGCTGATTTGTAATCAGCAGGTCGTGGGTTCGAGTCCCTCCGCCGGCTCAAAATAAGGCATGATAAAAAAAGTGGGGGAGATACTCAAGCGGCCAACGAGGGCGGACTGTAAATCCGCTGATTACATCTTCGCAGGTTCGAATCCTGCTCTCCCCACAAACTGAAGTTTTAAAGTTTCAAGTTTCAAGTTTAGTAAGTTTGAAGCGTTAAACCTGAAACTAAAATTTCTCTGCCGACTTAGCTCAGGGGTAGAGTGCTTCCTTGGTAAGGAAGAGGTCACGGGTTCAATTCCCGTAGTTGGCTCAAAAATGTAAAATTTGAACACTAATATATAAACTAAGATTAAAAATTAAGTAAAATGGCAAAAGAAAATTTTAATCGTTCGAAACCACACTTAAATATAGGTACTATCGGACACGTAGATCACGGAAAGACTACTTTAACTGCAGCTATCACTAAAGTATTGTCTGATGCAGGTTACTGTCAAGCGAAATCATTTGATCAAATTGATAACGCTCCGGAAGAAAAAGAAAGAGGTATTACAATTAATACTTCACACGTTGAGTATGAAACTGCAAACCGTCACTACGCACACGTTGACTGTCCAGGTCACGCGGATTACGTGAAAAACATGGTTACAGGAGCTGCTCAGATGGACGGTGCTATTTTAGTAGTTGCTGCTACTGACGGACCGATGCCACAAACACGTGAGCACATCCTTTTAGGACGTCAGGTAGGTATTCCAAGAATTGTTGTATTCATGAACAAAGTGGATATGGTTGATGACGCGGAATTATTAGAATTAGTAGAAATGGAAATCAGAGACTTATTATCTTTCTATGATTATGATGGAGATAATGGTCCTGTAGTTCAAGGTTCTGCTTTAGGAGGATTGAATAACGATCCTGCTTGGGTTCCAAAAATCATTGAATTGATGGAAGCTGTTGACAACTGGATTCAAGAGCCAGAGCGTGATGTTAACAAACCATTCTTGATGCCGGTTGAGGACGTATTTACCATTACAGGTCGTGGAACTGTTGCTACAGGTCGTATCGAAACTGGAATTTGTAATACTGGAGATCCAGTTGAAATCATTGGTATGGGTGCTGAGAAGTTAACTTCTACAGTTACTGGTATCGAGATGTTCCGTCAAATCTTGGATAGAGGTGAGGCTGGAGATAACGCAGGTATCTTGTTAAGAGGTGTTGCTAAAGAAGATATTAAAAGAGGAATGGTTATTTGTAAACCAGGATCTGTTAAACCACACGCTAAATTTAAAGCTGAGGTTTATATCTTGAAAAAAGAAGAAGGTGGTCGTCACACACCATTCCACAATAACTACCGTCCACAGTTCTACGTACGTACAACTGACGTGACAGGAATTATTTCTTTACCTACAGGTGTAGAGATGGTAATGCCAGGAGATAACTTAACTATTGAAGTATCTTTATTAAGTGCTATTGCCTTGAACATCGGTTTACGTTTCGCTATCCGTGAAGGTGGTAGAACTGTAGGTGCAGGTCAGGTAACTGAAATTTTAGACTAATACTCTAATAAAAATAAATACTCCAGTGTCGTTTTTTTAACGACACTGGTTTTTAATGAAACGGGCGTAGTTCAAGGGTAGAATAGCGGTCTCCAAAACCGTTGATGGGGGTTCGAATCCCTCCGCCCGTGCAAATAAAAACATTTACAATGGCAAATATTGTTAATTATATATCAGAAGCATTTGAAGAATTGAGAACAAATGTTACTTGGCCAGAATGGGCTGAGGTTCAAAAGTTCACTGTAGTGGTGGCTGTTTTCTCAATTGTTTTTGCTTTGGCTACTTGGGGAGTTGATGAGCTTTTTGCAAAATCAATCGCAGGATTTTTTAATTGGATGAAACCATAATTTCTCTAAGAATGGCTGATAATAATGTGAAGAAATGGTATGTGGTTCGAGCAGTAAGCGGGCAAGAGAATAAAGTCAAAGCTTACATCGAAACTGAAATCAATCGATTGGGAATGTCAGATTACATTTCTCAGGTACTGGTACCTACTGAAAAAGTGGTACAAGTAAGAGATGGTAAAAAGATTGCTAAGGATAAAGTGTATTTTCCTGGCTATGTTATGATAGAGGCTAATTTGGTTGGAGAAATACCCCATATTATTAAATCTATAACGGGTGTTATTGGGTTTTTGGGTGAAGTTAAAGGCGGGGATCCTGTTCCTTTACGTTTATCTGAAGTAAACCGTATGCTGGGTAAAGTAGATGAGTTGGCTGTGAATACAGACACTCAAAACATACCATTTAACCTTGGTGAGACCATCAAAGTTGTGGATGGACCTTTTAATGGTTTCAATGGGACTATTGAAAAGATCAATGATGAAAAGCGTAAACTTGAAGTAATGGTGAAAATCTTTGGAAGAAAGACGCCTTTGGAATTGAGTTTTATGCAAGTTGAAAAAGTATAATTTTTTGTTACATATATAATAAACCGCATCAATCGCTTCCAATTGAGAGATGTAAAATTTTTAAGAAATGGCTAAAGAAATTAGTAAAGTAGTTAAACTACAAGTTAAGGGAGGTGCTGCGAA
>CANFZC010000089.1 GCA_947451475.1 Flavobacteriaceae bacterium
CAGGAGAAGAAAAACTGGGTTATTTATGGTTAAACTTTATAGGAGCCACGCTAACAGTGCTTTTGAGTTTGCTCTCCCAATGGGCCTTTGGAAAGAAAGAAACTGCTTTGGTATAAGCATAAAAAAACCACGGATACTTCAGAGACATCCGTGGTTTACTACTTATTATAAATGGAGATTATTTTTTACTCCATTCTTTAATGCTGTCGTTATTCATTTTTACATAATCATCATTCTTGGCTGCAGTTGCCGCTGCTAGTGATAATTTAGCTGTTTCTATAGCTCCTTTTTTATCCCCTAATTTAGCTTGAACCAATGATTTCAAACGCAATTGCCAATAAGGAACTTCTTCTCCTGGCTTTACCATTGATACTGCCTTGTTTACATATTCTAAAGCTTTATTCAAATCACCATTAGATTGAAAAAAATATTGTGCTGAAGAAAAATAATCACCTGCTGATGGACCAGCCAAAGTCTTTTCTATGGTAGCCATCGCCGTTTTTGCGGTAGGCACTAGAAATTTAAGTGAAACCATAGTTTTCTCCCAAGCAATATCAAGCGTAGCACTATCATTTGTTAAATTGCTAACAGATAAAGTAAACGTTTCCACAAAATTACCCAAGGTAACTGGTGTAGCGGTAGCACGCAAGGCCACACTTTTCTCATTCCACTCCTCTGGATTTCCCCAATTATCACTTTCTGAATAAAAGATTACATCCCAAATCTCTGCTTTGGGCACCGTGTATAAGGCATATTTCCCTTTTTTTAGAGTTGTCCCGCTGATGATTACATCGTCGCTAAACGTTATTGTAGTATTAGCATTAGCACCGGTTCTCCATGTTTTCCCAAAGGGCACCAAGTCACCAAAAACAGTTCTACCTTTTACACTAGGTCTTGAATAGTCTAGGGTAACATCCGTCAGACCTACTACTTGTGAGACTGTCGTATGCGGACTCGGTTGCGGGGTTTTAACCTGGGCATGAATAACATAGTTAGCAATCAAGGTTGCTAATAAAAAGATAATTTTTCTCATAAGTAAGGGTTTTTTAGATGTTGCCCAAATTTACAAATTGTATATATTGACAGATGTTAAGAATAACTTAAATCTATTTGTTTAACTTATATTGAAATATGTTAAACATTTTATACCTTTACCAAAAAAAAAGATGAAACTATATACCCTACATTCCAAACAAAATTTACCCATTAGCCTAGAAGAAGCTTGGGCATTTTTGTCTGACCCCAAAAACTTAAAAGTAATTACGCCCGAATACATGGGATTCAAAACCCTGTCGGGAGATGATAGAGCGATGTATCCCGGACAAATCATCCAATACATTGTAACTCCTGTTATGGGTATTCCCATGAAATGGGTGACCGAAATTACACATGTTGAAGCGCTAAAATATTTTGTGGACGAACAACGATTTGGCCCCTATGATCTATGGCATCATAAGCATTTCTTAAAAGCCATACCAGGAGGCGTTGAAATGGAGGACATCGTAGACTATAAAGTCCCAATGGGGCTGCTAGGGCAATTGGTACATCCCTTTTTAGTCCAACCTAAACTCAAGGAGATATTTGAATACCGCAGAGCAAAATTAATTGAACTTTTTGGCGAATTTAAAGGATAACGACATGAAAAACATTCTAATCATTGGAGGCTCATATGGTATCGGACTTGCGTTAGCGCAGGAATTACAGCATACCAATAAAGTATTTGTAGCCTCTAGAACCAAAGAAAACCTCATCAACCTCTCAGTAACCCACCTACCTTTTGATGCTACTTTGGATACACTCGACCTGCAGCAATTACCTCCAGTGATTGACGGTTTAGTGTATTGTCCGGGCAGCATTAATCTCCGACCGTTTCGCGGATTAAAACCAGAAGCCTTTGAAACCGACATGCAAATAAATTTCTTTAGCCTGGTTAAAATTATTAAAACCGTTTTACCTAATTTAACGGCTTCCGATCAAGCTAGTATCGTGCTTTTCAGTTCGGTAGCCGCGACTATGGGAATGCCGTTCCATACCAGTGTAGCGGCGTCAAAAGGTGCCATTGAAGGATTTGCCAAAGCGTTAGCAGCCGAATATGCTCCTAAAATTCGAGTGAATGTAATTGCTCCTTCCTTAACGGATACGCCTTTGGCCGAAAAGTTTTTGAGCACCGAGGAGAAAAAAGAAAAATCAGCGTCGCGACACCCCATGAAACGGGTTGGAACTCCCGAAGATATTGCCTCCATGGCAAGCTTTCTTTTATCAGATAAAAGTTCGTGGATCTCAGGACAAGTTTTCTCAGTAGATGGTGGCATGTCTACGCTACTAGTTAACAGTTAATAATAGTTTATGACAGTATTTTGGTTTAGAAGGGACTTGCGTTTAGAAGATAACGTTGGCTTATTCCATGCTTTGCAAAGCGAGGATGCGGTATTGCCTATTTTTATATTTGACTCTACCATCCTTTCGCAATTATCCCAAGATGATGCTCGAGTGACTTTTATTCACCAGCAGTTAGTTAAGACACAAAACCAACTCCAGACCAAAGGAAAATCGCTAGCGGTATTTTATGGTGAACCCATCGAAATATTTGGCAAACTCATTAAAGAGAATACCATCTCATCCATTTATACTAACCATGATTACGAACCATACGCACGCAAGCGAGATCTGGAATTATTCAGGTTGTTTAAAGAAAATAGCATCGAATTCAAAACCAGCAAGGACCAGGTTATTTTTGAAAAAAATGAAGTTACCAAAGAAGACGGCACTCCTTATGTCGTGTATACACCCTATGCTAATAAGTGGAAACAAAACTTTAAACAAATACAGTTAAAACATTGTAATTCAGAATTATATATTGACAATATAACATCACATTCTTATCCTTTTTTATCCTTAAACGAAATCGGATTCGAGTGCAGTGCTCTTAAGGTCACACCCTACGATGTTTCAGCATCGCTAATCGATAATTATGAAGCTACTCGTAATTTTCCCGCCCTGAACAAAACTTCTTATTTGGGTATTTACTTGAGATTTGGTGTCGTTTCCATACGACAAATAATCGCGAAAGCGATAGAAAGCAAAAATGAAACCTTTTTTAAAGAACTCATTTGGCGCGAGTTTTTCATGCAAATACTTTGGCATTTTCCCCATACAGCGAACCAGGCTTTCCGTCCAAAATACGATGCGATTCAATGGGATAACAAGGAATCCTTATTTCAAAAATGGTGTGAAGGTAAAACGGGCTACCCTTTTGTAGATGCGGGAATGCGGGAACTGAATGCTACCGGACACATGCACAATCGCGTACGCATGATCACCGCTAGTTTTTTATGTAAGCACCTACTAATCGATTGGCGTTGGGGCGAAGCATATTTTGCAACCAAATTGTTGGATTACGAACAAGCCAGTAATGTGGGTAATTGGCAATGGGCTGCCGGCAGTGGAGTCGATGCCGCACCCTACTTTCGTATTTTCAATCCTACCGAACAGATAAAGAAGTTTGATAAAGACCTAGTCTATATTAAAAAATGGGTGCCTGAGGTAAATACACCTAATTATCCCGACCCAATAGTGGACCATAAAGAAGCCCGTGAACGTTGCTTAAAAAGGTATAAGGAAGCTGTAGGTTAATTAATGATTCACTTGTTGCTCTAAGGCTTTAATCCAAATCGCATAACCCTTAGCATTCATATGCAAATTGTCTTCTCTAAAGATGTCTTTCATTGGTGCTCCGTGGTCTAACATTTCATCCCAGATACTCACAAACGCACTTTGTTTTTGCTTACTCAAGTATTTTTGAATCAACGTATTGGTAGCCATCATTCGGTCTCGCATAGCCCACCGTAAAATACAAGGCTTAATAGAAACGTATACAATAGAAATTGTGGGAAACTTAGCCCGTAAATTGGTATACAAAGTAGTAAATCGTTCGAATACGATTTCAGGAGTTACCGATTCAGAACTCGCAATATCATTCTCTCCACAATATATAAATATCTTTTTAGGACGATACTTCAAAACGATATCATCTTGGTAATTTATCATATCCAATAAGGTGGCTCCTCCAAAAGCTCTGTTCACGATAGTAGTATTATGAAAATCCTCTTGAACTGTTTTCCATAATCGAAAGGACGAACTCCCAATAAATAACACCATGCCGTCTTTAGGAGGCGTGATACTATCAGCCACTCTAAATGCCTTAATCTCATCCCAAAAAGGCTGGTTTTGAGCTAATACAGGAAACGAGGCTAGGATGACGACAAGACCAAAGAGTAGTTTTTTCATGGAGTCAGGTTTGCTATCTTGTGATAATTCAATTCATTAAAGTTAGTGATAATTTGGTCAGCCATCGAGTAGTCTTGCATTTTAGAATGAAAACTATCATACCCAATACAATAAATACCTGCTGCTTTAGCAGCCTTAATACCATTCGTGCTATCTTCAATAACAATACATTCTGACACTGGTGTTTGTGCCAACTCCGCTGCTTTCAAAAAGATAGCCGGATGGGGCTTGGATTTAGGAAAATCTTCTCCAGAAACAATATGACTAAAGTATTGATGTAACTTAAAGCGATTAAAGATGCGTTCTATTGTTACGTGGGCCGAAGATGAGGCTAAAACCAACTGCATCTCTTTACCATATAACTCTTTTATTAAATCCTCTACCCCATCCAACATATACAAATCTTCTTTACTATCAAAGGCCTCATTAAAAAGTTGGCGCTTTGTAGCCACCAATTCTGGCACCTCTTGTTTTAAATCAAAATGGGATTTTAAACGCTCAAAGATGTTCTTAGTAGAATTACCGGTAAAAGAAGCATACAGTTCGGGACTAATCGTTATCCCCAATTGCTTAAATTGCTGGTTATAGGCATAGTGGTGTACCGGTTCGGTATCCACAATCACACCATCCATATCAAAAATCACTGTTTGTATCATAATTTGGGACTCTGCAAACGTTAGTGCCTGAGAGTTTGTTTATCGTTCATTGTCAAACCCTACTTGATTTGAGGTCCATCGTTAATAAGAGTTGGTTTTGAAGCCATAGCGTATTATGAGTTAGCTTTTTGCTCCTGCTTCAATAAGTGCTTAACTACAGTTTCAGCAGCGTGGAGTCCAAACAAGCAGGGCATCCAACTGTTAGTGCCATAAAACGACTTCTTATAATTCTTCCCATCCGTAAGTTTTACACTGGACTGGTCGGGCATTTCTGTTGAAAATACAGCTTTAACCCCTTTGGAAATTTTATGCTCTTTAAGGCGCTTACGAATGTTTTTGGCTAAGGGACAATATTCGGTCCGGCTAATATCGCGTACTTTAACCTTACTAGAGTCATACTTGCCTCCCGCGCCCATACTGCTAATTACTTTTACCTTTTTGCGTTTAGAAGCAATCAATAAATTAAGTTTTGGAGTAACACTATCAATGCAATCAAGCACATAATCAAATTCAGGGGTGACCAATTCGAAGGCGCGTTCGGGTGAAAGAAACTCTTGCAGACGTGTTAAGTTCAACTCGGGATTGATATCCATTAAACGGTCTCCAACCACATGCACCTTAGGCATATCAACGGTGGAATGCAAAGCAGGCAACTGTCGGTTAATATTAGTAATGTCTACCACATCACCATCCACTATAGTCATATTTCCCACACCCGCTCTAGCTAAAAACTCGGCCGCAAACGAACCTACACCTCCTAGCCCAACGACCAGTACATTAGCATTTCTTAAATTATTAATTCCTTCTTCTTTAAACAAAAGCACTGCACGTTCTTGCCACTTAGCCATAGTAGTTGTATTTTCCAACGAAGTTTCCTCCATTTGCTTGTTAATAGTTACACGATTACAAGCGGCAAAAATAAACAAATTTCTAGTTTTGCCCTACTCCATTAAGGGTCTGTCATTCAATATTAACATTTTGCTTTCAATTTTATTTCGATTCTTTTCCTATTTTAGCCCTAAGTAAATTAGCTATCCCAAATAAGGTGCCAAATGGTTCCAGGATCTATTCATTGCAACCCTTTAATTAAACCTAATGAAAAAACTCAGTATTTCTATCATGGTTCTTGCAGGCAGTTGTCTGCTAGTTAGCTTTATAAGCAAAAACAAAGCAAACGACTACACTTCCTTACCATCGACCCAATGCGACACTAGTGTGGTCTATTATAAACAACAAGTAGAACCCTTGTTACAAGCTAACTGTGCTATTTGCCACAACCCCCAAAATAAGAAACACGCCGATGGAGTCTACTTAGACACCTACGAGAACCTAAAAGCTAGTATTCATATTTTCAATAAAGGAGGCATAGTCATTAACGAAATGGAACAGGTGATTTCCAAAGGCAAAATGCCACCTAAATCGCATCCTGCACTAACTCCTGTACAAAAAGCAGTCTTTTTAAAATGGATCCAACAAGGCATGCAAAATAACAGTTGTGACGAAACTAACATGGCAGTCAATACGGAGCTAACTTATGAAAACAGCGTGGTGACGATCTTGCAAAATCACTGCTATGGATGCCATAGCGGACCCAAAGCAGCCAACGGAATTAACCTAAGTGATTCCTTTACTGTAGTAGCTTTAATCAAAAGCGACCTGCTTATCAAAGCGATTACCCATGCCGAGGGCGCTAAACCAATGCCTTCTCCCACAGAAAAATTATCCGAAGCCGACATAGCAACCATAAAAGCTTGGGCGGCGGGTGATATGAAATAACAACAAAAAAAGTAATGCCCTATTCAACTAAGAATAGGGCATTTTTTTATTTAAATGAGTTCACTAGTTAAACCCCAAATACAGCGCGTCTATTAGCTGTCGTAATCGCTTGCAATTCGGGTACCGATATACCTTTGTAGGAAGCAGCCAAAGCATACACCTCCTCCAAAGTCTCCTCTATAGTATCGGTCTCCAAAAAAAAGCGGTCATTCGGAACCGACAAGAAAACCGATTTAAGTTCAGGATTGCGCAATAAGTATTTTCCAAACGATAAGTAACACCCATTTGCAATCAATTGCTGAGCCGTTTGCTCGTTTTTAGAAAATCCGTGTAGGATCACCGGTACTGTGATTTGCATGCGGTTCTTAATCTCGATAAGCTCTTGGTAAGCGGCAACCAAATGCAAGACCAACGGTTTTTGAAATTGCTCGGCCAATCGAATTTGGCACTCAAACACCTTCGTCTGCAACGGCATAGTTATCGCAATTCGCTTATCTAAACCACATTCTCCCAAAGCCAAACATTCGGGTAAAATCAACTTCTCTGTGATGATTTCTAAATCCCTTTCTAGACGTATTTCATCTATGTACCAAGGATGGATCCCTATTGAATAGTGCGGAAGGGCCGCGTCAAAAGCCCAAGGGTACTGGTTCACCAATTCAAAAGTGGCAGCATCATTAGTAAACGTATGGGTATGTAAATTAAAATAGTCCATTAGTCATGAAACTTCTTTACACCGGCTTCTATAGCGACTTCAAGATTATTCTCTAAAGGAACTACCGGACAAGAATACTTGTGGTTATAGGCACAGTACGGATTATAGGCTTTATTAAAGTCTACAATCATAGTCTCTCCATTGGGTATACGTAAATCAAGATAACGCCCTCCTATATAACTTTCCTTTCCACAAGTCAAATCAAAAAAAGGAAGAAAGAGATAATCAGCATAACCCTCTTTCTTAATCAATTCGATGTTTTGATATAAATTGAGTTTACAAGATTTACCGTCAAGTAGAAATTGCAATTCACCATACTTCACATATTCTGGTGTCCGCGTTGTAGACGTTTTCATCTTAAACGTCTTCTCGTTTGGCGTCCTAACAAAACTTGCTTCCACACGATACTTAGTGTTGATTGGATAAAAATCCAACGACTTAAACGTCCTGAGGTCTTCGGCAGTGAGCGGACTCTCCTCAGGGTTAGCATAATCAGCATTGATTTCCGTTTGGAATGCCTGTGCCGTTTGTTCCTCGGTTTTTTCCTGTGACCACAGCGTGAAGGTTGCTACTAAAGAAAAAAATACACTTAAACGCATCATAAGATTTTTTTATACAAAAATAAAGCAAAACCGTTACACTTGGACACTTAGCCTTATCAAAGTTCTTTACCTTTGCGACATCATCTAGTCAATCAACCCCTATGCTGCTGAACGCATTAAAACAGTACCTCAACAACTTCAAAGGCTTTACCCGTGAAATATGGATACTAACCATAATCACGTTCATCAACAGAGCAGGAACCATGGTCGTTCCGTTCTTATCCAAATACCTCAAAGAAGAATTGCACTTCTCCTACAATCAAGTAGGTTGGATAATGGTTTGCTTCGGAACAGGCTCCATGATTGGTTCCTGGCTAGGAGGCAAACTCTCAGATAAAATAGGGTTCTACCGCATCATGATCTTCAGTCTGCTGAATACAGGAATCCTACTTTTCTTTTTGAATTACATCACCTCATTCACTGGTTTGTGCATTGGTATGTTTATCCTAATGATCATAGCCGATATGTTCAGACCCGCCATGTTTGTTTCCATTGGGGCTTATGCCAAACCCGAAAACCGTACCCGTGCACTTACCCTAGTGCGGCTAGCGGTTAATTTAGGATTCTCGGCCGGACCCGCATTAGGGGGAATCATCATCATGAGTGGAGGCTACCGTGGCTTATTCTGGGTAGACGGCGCCACCTGCATAGTCGCTATTCTCATCTTTTGGGCACTGGTAAAAGAAAAGAAAAGAGCACCAATAGAGCCAACAGAGCAAAAACCACTAGCCCCACAATCTGTCTTCAAAGACAAACCGTTTTGGGTATTCCTAAC
>CANFZC010000090.1 GCA_947451475.1 Flavobacteriaceae bacterium
GTTATCGCCGTCCTTTTCTTTTTCTTGTTTCGATATGTGGATGTTAACCGTTATTTTTCGGATGGATTTACGGTGTCTAATTTATTTTTTGTTTTGGTGATGGGGTTGGTATTGTTTCAGCTTTGTTATTTCCAATTGTACCTTAAGAAGCGTTTTTATGTGATTGAAAAGACGGGGTCTTTGTTGATGGCACTTTATTATTTGCAGTTATTTTTCATGCCCTTTTTTGATAAGGCGGCTGTTTCTTCAATGACCGTAACCGTATTTAGTTTTTTATACGTGGCCTATCTCTCTTTTTTTGCCCAGGCTTTAGTTCGCTTTAACCAACACCGATTTAATTATATTTAAGATGACCCTCAGTGCAGCACAAATAGAAAAGCTCTATGCTTTTACCCGTCAACATTATGTGGAGTATTATGATTTACAAACCGAATTGGTCGACCATTTGGCCAATGCTATAGAGGCGCAATGGGAAGTCAATCCGAAACTGACCTTTGAAGAAGCGTTGCAAATGGAATTCAAAAAATTTGGAGTTTTCGGTTTTATGGACGTAGTGGATAAGCGCAAGGGCGCTTTACATAGTAGGTATAACAAAATGGTCTTTAGTGAGTTGAAATCCTTTTTCAGCATCCCTAAAATCATAGGAACATTTTCTTGTATAGCCATCGTATACTATTTATTGAAGTACTTTCAGGAGGGTTATGAACTCATGCAATGGTTGATTGGTTTTTTGGTCGTCAGCTTTGCTATTGGAATGGTTATATTGACTCGAAAGCAAAAAAGGGAAACGGCAAAGACGGGGAAACGATGGTTGTTGAAAGACATTATATTTGGGTATAGTTCGGTAGCCGGCGTAATGAACGTTGTGATTCAATTGGCTTGTCGATTGAATGACACCCATTATCCCAATTGGTTTTTAGGGGTGTTTAGTGTGTTGCTGGTCGTATTGGCTTTGACGGAGTATATCGTTTTGTTTTTGATTCCGTCTAAAGCGAATTATTATTTGCGTCAAACGTATCCTGATTATGAATTGGCTGTACTTGTGTAACAATTTGCTATCTTTAAAAACTAATTATAAAACCTAAACCCAGTTTTATGTTCCGACATTTCATTTCGCTAGAGTGGAAATCCTTTTTTCGTTCGGCTTCTTTTGCGACTAATTTGGCTTTGAAAATCATCATGGGTTTTATGGCTATTTATTTCATGGTTATTTTTGTGGCCGCTGGTGTAGGGGTATTCTATCTGATCAAAGAAGATGCGCAGTTGGATCCCTTGGTGACGGTGAATAAATTTTTGATTTACTATTTTGTTGCGGATTTGGTCGTACGGTACTTTTTCCAGCAGATGCCCGTTACGAATATTAAGCCCTTATTGACCTTGCCGATTAATCGAAATACGATAGTGCACTATACTTTGGGCAAATCGATTATATCCTTTTTTAATGTATTGCATGCCTTTTTCTTTATTCCGTTTACGGTGGTATTGCTATTGAACGGCTATGGCTTTCAAGCGGTATTATGGTTGCTGGGGATCTGGGCGTTGGTGTATGTGAATAATTTCATCAATGTTTTGATTAACAATAAGAACAGTGTTTTTTATCCCTTGGTGGCGGTGGTGCTAGGACTGGGTGCAGCACAGTACTACAAGTTATTTGATATCACGGTTTATACGCAGCCTTTTTTTCAAGGTTTGTACGGTACAGTTTACCTGTTTGTTTTAGCGATTGCATTGGCGGTGGTATTGTATTATTACACGTTTGTTTATTTCAGGAATAATTTGAACTTGGATACGGGCTTGGCTAAAAAGAGTGCCGAGGCAAAAACAGAGAACCTCACTTGGTTGAATCAGTTTGGTACGTTGGGGACTTTTTTAAAGAATGACATTAAGATGATTAAGCGTAATAAGCGTCCGAGGAATACCGTTGTTGCTAGTATTGTTTTCATTTTTTATGGCATTTTATTTTTCACTGATTTCGTACCGGCTTATAACAATCCGACGATGCATGTCTTTGGCGGCATTTTTGTATCGGGGGGCTTTTTGTTGAATTTTGGACAATTTGTTCCGAGTTGGGACAGTGCTTATTACCAATTGATGATGAGCCAGAACATTAGTTATCGCGAATATTTGAGTTCGAAGTGGTGGCTGATGGTTATTGCTACCGTGTTTTCGACTTTGGTGGCTTCGTTCTATTTATATTTTGGTTGGAAGGTTTATTTATTAATTGTTGTGGGTGCCATCTACAACATAGGGGTGAATTCTCATTTGGTATTATTGGGGGGCGCTTATAATAAAACGTCTATTGATTTAACAGCTTCGAAGGCATTTGGACAAAAGCAAGCCTTTAGTTTTAAGAACCTATTGATTGCGGTACCGAAGATATTACTTCCGATGCTGTTGTATGCCTTTGGTTATTTTGTATTCAATGCCGAGATAGGTTGTTTGATGGTGGCTTTAGCCGGTATCATTGGGTTTGCTTTCAGAGACAAGATGTTTACGATTATAGAGAAGATTTATAAATCGGAGAAGTATGCTACGATTGAAGCTTATAAGCAGCGGGTTTAGATTTTAGTCCCAGTTTGCAGTCCCAGTCTCAGTTTGGATTGTTGGATTTAATTTGAAAGGAAGAACGTTTTAAAAAATATAGTATTATATAATTACACATACAAATGATACAAGTTACTAATTTGACTAAAAAATATACTACGGGTGTTACCGTTTTGAATTTGGCTTCCTTAGAAATTCCGAAGGGACAAAGTTTTGGTTTGGTGGGGAATAATGGTGCTGGGAAGACTACTTTTTTCAGTTTGTTATTGGATTTGATTCAGCCAACTACGGGCCACATTACTAGCAACGGCGTGCAGGTGAACACCAGTGAGGCATGGAAACCCTTTACGGCAGCCTTTATCGATGAAAGTTTTTTGATTGGGTATTTGACGGCGGAGGAGTATTTTTATTTCATTGGCGATTTAAGAGGTCAGAACAAGGCCGATGTGGATGCTTTGTTGGCAAAGCATCAGGAGTTTTTTAATGGGGAGATTTTGAACAGTAAGAAGTACTTGCGTGATTTGTCGAAAGGAAACATGAAAAAGGTGGGGATCATTGCGACCTTGATTGGGAATCCCGAGGTAGTCATCTTAGACGAGCCTTTTGCAAATTTGGACCCTACAACGGTAAATCGTTTGAAAAAGATCATTAAAGAATTGGCTGATGACCCTAATGTTACCGTTTTAGTTTCTAGTCATGATTTGGTTCATACGGTTGAGGTTTGTACCCGTATTGTAGCCTTGCATTTGGGTGAAGTAGTGAAAGACATTGCGACTACGCCTGAAACTTTGAAAGAGTTAGAAGCATTTTTTGCGGTCTAATTTTTTGCCATATCAAAAAGAAACGTATTTTTACCCGTTAGTTATACTATTTATGACTATTTCACGTTATATTAAAAACGTTTTGATTTGAAAACCAGTACTCTAAAATACCTTATACTCACGGGATTCATCGTTTTTTTGCTAGCTTGTTCTACCAAAAGGAACACCTTCTTGTCCCGTAACTCCCATGCTTTGAGCACTAAATACAACATTTTATATAATGGTGGACTTGCTTTGGACAAAGGCATTCAAGAAGTGATCCAAAAAAACAACGATAATTTTTGGGAGTTGTTGCCGGTAGAGCGGATGCAGATTTCTGAACCGAAAAACGTATTGGAGGATTCTAAGAATGCCAATTTTGAGCGTGCTGAGACTAAGGCAACCAAGGCCATACAGAAACACTCCATGAACATACAGGGTACTGAAAAAAACCCGCAAATGGATGAGGCCTACTTAATGTTGGGTAAAGCGCGTTATTATGATCAGCGTTTTGTTCCCGCTTTGGAGGCTTTTAATTATGTGCTTTATAAATACCCAAAGAGCAATAAAATATATGAAGTAAAAATTTGGAGAGAGAAGACCAATATGCGATTGGAGAATGATGCCTTGGCGGTGAATAACCTCCGAAAATTGCTGGGTGAAATCAAATTTAAGGATCAGATTTTTGCGGATGCTAATGCTACCTTGGCGCAGGCATTTTTGAATTTGGAAGAGAAAGACAGCGCCATTGCTAAGATTAGATTGGCTACCAAATTTACTAAGTCACAAGAGGAGAAAGCCCGTTACCGTTATATATTAGCTCAGTTATTTGAATCGGTTGGACAAAAAGACAGTGCTTATGTTGCCTATCAATCGGTAATAGACATGCATCGCAAGGCGGCTCGACAATATGTTATTCATGCCCATGTACAGCAAGCCAAGCAGTTTGACTATGCCAAAGGAGACACTATTGCTTTTTTGAAGAAATATAACGATTTGATTGCCGACCGCGAGAACCGTCCTTATTTGGATGCCTTGTATCATCAGATGGCTTTGTATTACGATCAGCAAAAAAACCCAACGCAATCGAAGAAGTACTATAATTTATCCCTTAAAAAGAAGTCGGATGATAACTATATGATTGCGTCGAATTACCGCAACCTGGCAGACATTTATTTTAATTCGGCCAAGTATGTTACGGCGGGAAAATATTTTGACAGCACCTTGGTAAAATTAAAACCTCGTACGCGGGAATATAATTTGATTAAAAAGAAGCGTGAAAATTTAGACGATGTGATTAAGTATGAAGGCATCGTGCAGCGCAATGACAGTATTTTGTCCTTGAGTAGTATGTCGGCCGATGCGAGGACTGCTTTTTTTGAGAAATACATAGTTGATCTTAAGAAGAAAGAAGAGACGGCTAAAAAAGTAGCCGCTAAGAATGCGCAAATTGCGGAAAACAAGGCTAGAAATGAAGGTGCAGGTACAGGTGAAGCTGGTAAAACAGATTTATTAAAGGCTGAATCGGTACCGCAGATGAAAGATGTTGCTTCAATTTCGGGAGGAAGTTCTTTTTATTTTTACAATCCCACTACCGTAGCTTATGGAAAAAAAGAGTTTATTAAAACTTGGGGTAAGAAGACTTTAGGAGACAATTGGCGTTCTTCGGCAGCGAAAGACACTAATGTTGCGGCTAAAGAAGATGAAGATAAAGATGATGTTAAAGACAGCTTGAAAGATCCTAAAAAGGGCAAAGAGGCTGCTGCGACAGACGATGAGTATAGTCCGCAGTTTTATGTAAAGCAATTACCAACTAGCGCTAAGATATTGGACAGCTTGGCGAAAGAGCGCAATTTTGCTTATTATCAATTGGGAATCATCTACAAGGAAAAATTTAAGGAAAACAAATTGGCGGTTGCCAAGTTTGAGCAGTTATTGAAGAACCAACCGGAAGAGCGCTTGGTTTTGCCGGCGATGTATAATTTATACAAATTGTATGAAATCCTGAATGACAAGGAGAAGGCCGAGGCTATGAAGGCGGAGATCATTTCGAAGTATCCGAATTCGCGTTACGCTCAGATTTTGAGTAATCCATCTAGTGAAGAGGGAGAAGATGCTAATTCGCCAAAAGCAGTTTATGAGAAAATCTACAAGCAGTATTTGAGTGGAGACTACAAAGCCGTATTGACAGCTGTTGAGGAATCTATAGAGCTCTATAACGGAGACCCTATTTTGCCTAAGTTTGAGTTATTAAAAGCCAAAGTAGTAGCGAAATTTGAGGGACTTGATTCTTTTGGCAAGGGATTGAATTATGTATCACTTACCTATCCAAATACGGAGGAAGGTAAAAAGGCTGCGGCTTTATTTGCGGTCGATTTGCCTAAACTACAGGCGTTGCAATTGTCTACTAGTGATTCAAAAAACTGGAAGATATTGTATCAGACTAAGGATTTTGAAGATAAGAATACAAAAACATTGGTGGATAAAATCAAGAAATTCTTGGCAGAGCGTGACTTAAAGCGACTTTCGTTATCGTATGATATGTATACCATGACGGATAATTTTGTGGTGATTCATGGGGTTACATCTAAAGATTTAGCTACCAGTATCACTACGGTATTGAAAGAATATAAAGATTATAAGGTACAAGACACGCCTATTATTATGACGGCAGAGAATTATGCTGTGGTTCAGATTAAAAAGAATTTGGATGAATTTTTGGCGGGTAATTTGGTTGACAACCCAGCGGAACCTGCTTGGGATGGTACTTATGAAAAACCAGCAGAACCACAAAAGCCAAAACCAGCGGCAGCAAGAGCTTCTAGTGAGCAACCGGCAGGAGAGGATGCAGAAGGATCGCAAACAGGACCAAGTTCTAATGTCATGAATAGCAATATGCCTCCTGGAGGAGCGCCATCCAAAGGCGATCAAAAAGGAATGGACGGCTTGCCACCTGCACCACAGATGGGGAATTCAGGAAAAAAAGGATAATATTATGATGTTTGAAAAGAGTCCGAAATCGTATACTGATTTATTGGGGAAGACCAATAGAATCGTTGAAGGCACTACTATAACGGGGGATATCAATTCGCCTGCAGATTTTCGTTTGGACGGGCATTTGGTTGGTAATTTTATCTCTAAAGGTAAAATTGTTATTGGGCCGGCTGCCAGTGTGAAGGGAGACATTGTTTGTAAAAATGCTGATATAGAAGGGCGTTTTGAAGGAAAGATTCAGGTACAAGAAATATTGAATATTAAATCGAAGGCCCATATCATTGGAGAAGTGATTTGTGGGAAGTTATCGGTTGAGCCGGGTGCTGAGTTTAGTGCAAGCTGTGTTATGAAAACGCAGGTTAAAAATCTACCCCCTCATGGAGCAGCCGCAGAAGAAAAGATCGCGTAACAAGTGGTTGGCCTTTATTAACATCCCTATACAGATGGGTGTTATCGTTTTTTTATTTTCCTATTTGGGTACTTGGCTTGATGGAAAATATCCCAATCCTCATACTATTTATGTTAAGATCATGACCCTATTGGGGGTTGCGATTTCGTTTTACAATTTGAATCGGCAATTGAAAGAAATTAATCGAGAGGACGATGCTGCTTAAAAAAATACGCCCTTTAGTTATGGTAATCGGAGCGGCTTTGGTAGGACTGGGTGTTCACAAGGGCTTGTTTTGGTTGTGGGTACCACAGGTATACGAGGCCGATTTCATTTACAGTCTGCCCTTACTTTATGCTTCCTTTGGTATGTTTTCTTTGGTGACGGTATTCTTGTTGCAAATTGTCAAGGAAAAGAGTATCGATAATGTGGGATTTAGCTATTTATTATTGACGGGTATTAAGATGGTTGTGGCCTATGTTTTTATGCTGCCGATATTGGCTTTGCATTTGGCCAAAACCCCTACTGAAAAGATGAGTTTTTTTGGTGTGTTTATTTATTTTTTGGCAATAGAAACGCTTGTAACCATCAGAATTTTAAATAATAAGCAGTAAAAGCATTCCAAATTGCATTTTACGTCAAAAAAAACAAAACATATACTTTTTAATATTAATTAATATTGTACTTTTGCACCAAATTTGAAAAAAGTTAATTTAAGTTAATTATCAGATATGGTGATTTCAAAAAAACCACTCCAATTCTTTATAGCCGCTTTAGTGGCCTGTTTGCCTTTATTCAGTTCAGCAACTACAGTTAACGATACCGTTACTAAAGCTGCTGCTGCAACGACTTCAATGGAATCGGCAACTCATGCTGAGCCAAAGAAAGCTGAAGGGCATGAAGTTGAAAATGCTAATTTAACGGAAGAACAAAAAGCAGATTTAGAGCGAAAAGCGCACATCAAGCATCACTTGATGGACTCTCATGATTTTACCTTATTTACTTATGGAAAAGAAGGAGAGAAGTACTTTGGTTTTCCGTTACCCGTAATTTTATTGGACAACGGCGTACACTTTTTTTCCTCTTCAAAATTTGAACATGGAGAAGGAGTGGCTGAATCTAACGGTAGTTATTTTAAAATAAACCACCATGATGGCTTAGTATATAGAACGGATGCTGAAGGTACATTCACGGAAGATGATAAAGGGCATGTTACGAATGTGAAGCCACTTGATTTTTCGATTACTAAGAGTCTATTCATGATACTATTAGTTGGTTTACTAATGTTCTTCTTATTTAGAGGTTTGGGTAAATCGTATAAACAAAACGGTTCGATTGCCAAGGGGGCGGGAAGATTTTTTGAGCCTATCGTACTTTATATTAGAGATGATATTGCTATTCCGAATATTGGAGAGAAGCATTATAAAAAATACATGAGTTTCTTATTGACCCTATTCTTCTTTATATGGTTTTTGAATATGTTTGGGTTAACACCACTAGGGGTTAATATTACCGGAAATCTTGCTATTACTGCATCTTTAGCGCTTATTACGTATTTGATTACTACGTTTACCGCAAAGAAAGATTATTGGGGGCATATTTTTTGGATGCCGGGTGTACCTGTACCGATGAAGTTTATCTTGGCTCCTATAGAATTATTAGGAACCATCATCAAGCCTTTTTCCTTAATGATTCGTTTGTATGCGAATATGGTTGCGGGACACATTGTATTGATGAGTTTGATTGCCTTGATGTATACGTTTAATAGTCCGATAGGAAGTCCGTTATCGTTCTTCTTGGCTTTTGTATTATCCTTGTTAGAAATTTTGGTAGCCTTATTACAGGCTTATATCTTCACCATGTTGGCCGCCTTATATTTTGGTGCCGCAGTAGAGGAGCACCACCATGATGAGCACCATGAGGTTGCACATCATTAATAAATTGAATGTTTAATTAAATATATATACATTATGGAAATTCCTAAAATCGTTGGAGCTGGATTAGTAGTAATCGGAGCTGGTATTGGTATCGGAAGAATTGGTGGATCTGCAATGGACGCTATTGCTCGTCAACCAGA
>CANFZC010000091.1 GCA_947451475.1 Flavobacteriaceae bacterium
CCAGCAGATGCTGTTTGGAATTGTGCAACCCAAGCATTGAAGGCGGTATTTACCGCAGCTTGATTCTCGTAATCGCATGATGTAGAAGAAACACTTTCTGGTCCGTTTACATTAACAGGAGCTGTTGGTGTAATTGAGAAAGTAGCGCTTGCACTATCTTGAGAACAATTATCAGCAATGCTGTAAGTTAAGGAAACACTTCCACCTTGACATAAGTTAGGCGCTTGGAATTCTGAAGTATTAAAATGCGCTGTGGCTCCACATCCAGCAGCTGCTGTTTGGAATTGTGCAACCCAAGCATTAAAAGCAGTATTTACGGCATCTTGGTTTGCATAATCACATGATGATGCCATTACATTAGACGGTCCTGTTACATCTACTGGTGCTGCAGGAGTAATTGTAAATGTTTTAGTAATAGAATTATTGTAACATCTATCATTTACATTATAAGTAACAGCAACAGTACCTCCTTGGCAAAAGTTAGGCGCACTTACTAATGCATGAGTACCTGATGGTTCACATCCCCCGGAAACAGTAAATTCATTCAACCATGCATTAAATGCATTATTAACGGCCTCTTGACTTGAATAATCACAGGAAGATGCACTAAAGTTAGCCGGTGTTCCAACTGTAACTGATGGAGCAGGTGTAACTGTGAACGTTTTTGTACAAGATTTTGGCTCACCGCAATCATCAGTAACCGTCCAAGTTACTTGTACCGATGAAGATGTTGTTCCGCAAGCTAAAGGAGCAATTGCGTCAGGAGAAACTGATAAAACGGGATTAGTACCACCAGTAAAACTAAATGAAGCCATCCATGCCTCAAAAGACGCATTAATTTCATTTTGTGTTTTACAAGAAGTTTCTGTTTTATCATTCGGGCAATTTAGCACCACCGGATTTAATGGTGGTTGTTCAATGATTATTTGTTGTTCTTTCGAACATCCATTATTATCTACAACGGTTACCGTGTAATTTCCCGCAGGGATATTTTGAAATTCTACCGAAGGATTTGACTGCGGTCCCATAGTAATATTACCAGGGTTTAATGTAAATGTATAATTTGAAGAACCACTTGAATTAGCATCCGCAAATAAAGTAGTAGTACCGCCAAAACAATGAATTGGATTATAAGACAACTCTAATCCTACATCAACAATTGTAATCGACTTACTGCATTCGCATTGTCCTCCTAGAGTGTTAACTATTAATTGAAAATTGATTTGACCTCCATTAATTCCTGGATTAATAATTACAGTTTGCGTGGCTACATCATTAGTTGAATCATAAAATATTGGACCCTCTGAAACGATTGACGCACCAGTAGTATTTTGAGATCCTGCTGGAAATCCATATTCCACATCAGGAGTTGCGCTTCCTGCAAATTGAATAGTAGTTGTAATTGAAATATTTCCTGCACTAAGGCACTGCTTTAAAATACCGGAAAGATTACAGGATGGCGCAGGCACAAAAGTGAAACCTGTTTTTTGTGCAATACCACCGACAGTCGTCACTTTAACAGAACCCGATGAACCATTACCGACAACTGCCGATATGGTTGTTGGATTTACTACTGTAAAGGTTGTCGCTGGCGTATTTCCGAAGAAAACACCTGTAACAGCCGTAAAATTAGTCCCAGTAATAGTCACTGTTTGACCAGCAGCTCTAGTTGCAGGTGCAAATGCGCTAATTGTTGGTGCGACCGCATACACTGCGTGTCCAAAAACCAACATTAAAAATAACACCAAAGTATTGATGCTATTGTTCCATCCTTTATTATTGTCCTTCTGACAACAACATGACTCTTCTTTGGATGTTGAATTAAGTAAATTTAAATTCATAAGTGAATGTTTTATTTAATATGTTAGGATGCCTATATTGGAGCAATAACTGTTACCGACTGAGTACAAAAACATGATTTTACATTACTCGTTGGTCCAGGATTTATTAATTTAAGTTGCACAGTAAATGTTCCTCCACGGGTACCTGGAGCAACTTGAATTGAGGCTTGACCATTTTTACTGATAAACTTTGCGTTGGATGAATTAGATTTCAGAGACCATACATACTTAGTACCAGGCACTGTATCTACCGTTTCTGAACTAAAAGAGATTACTTGTCCTCCTCCTTGACTAAAGGTAGCCTTTAAAGGTCCTTGCAAGTTGCAAGCTGGCGGTTGTTGCGCAAATAAGAAGTTAGTAAATAAAAAAAGAAGAAGGATTAGTAACAAACTAGTTACTCCACTTTTCCTGATACTTCTTTCATTAATGGAATTGTTCTTAGTCCCGGCTGAGTTAGGTCGACTAAAATCCATTTTAAATCCGTTTTCCTTCTCAATCAAGACATAGTCTTTCATTTCGGAAAACTCAAAAAAATTCAATACTGTTCTTTTTTTCATAATGTTAGGTATTAGATAATACCACATCACGAATAGGTTTTATGCGTATTTTTGGGACAAGCACTAAAAGTAACTTCTCATTATTTAGAGAAATTAATTTTGGTAGATTCTGTTTGGGATTATAAAATTATGTTAAATATCCAACAAGCAACAAAAAGGGCTGAAGTTTTCTACAAATCAATACCTTTTATCGACTAAGTGCACAAAACATAAAAAAATATCCGTTTAAATAAACAGTTTTGAAGACGAGTGCTTATTTCACCATAATAATTAAGAATTTGACAACTGCCTTTTTAGACCTCTTAAAAAGCAATCCTTAAAATGCAATTGGTGTAAAAATTTATCCCAATTAAGTAAAAAAGAACCGCGGTCACTTTATAAAGTGACCGCGGTCGTTTCAGTAATAATCCGTTAAGATGTAAAGTATCAGGTCAATACCATTACTAAGATTAATTATAGCGCTCTTCTATATGTTCTCCTTCTTTTAAAAGTAACGGGATCGAAATGTTTCCACATATTATGTATGGCATGATTATCTTCTAATTCGGGAGTACGAATGCAATTTTGTATTTTTTTCTCTTTAAACACCTTATAATATTCGTTAAATATCATAGCGGTAACGCCTTTACTTTGGTATTCCGGGTCAATTCCTATCAAATAAAACAAAACGTCTTTACTTTCTTTTTTAGCTTTAAGCATATGATAAAATCCGAAAGGGAATAATTTACCCTTGGTTTTTTGCAACGCTTCTGAAAAACTGGGCATCACTATGCTAAAGGCAACCATATTGTTCTCTTTATCCAAAATAAACTTGATGTATTCTGGATTAATAAAACTAATGTATTTTTTCTTGAAGTATTCTTTTTGCACATCGGTAATGGCTACAAAAGAGGATAATGACGCATAACTTGAATTAAACAAATCAAACATTTTATCCACATAGGGCATGATATCTTTATTATCAGTGAAGTTTAAGGATTCTAATTCATAGCGCTTCTTAATCAAATCATTGGCCTTTACAAAAAACTCTGTTTTTACATTCGCAAAAGGAAAGCGGTTTTCTAGGTATTCTTTTTCTTTTACATAGCCAAGCTTTTCCAAATGCTCCTTATAATAGGGATAATTATACCACGTAATCATAGAACCAATTTCATCAAATCCTTCTGTAAGTACGCCCACTTTATCCAAATTAGAAAAACCCATAGGGCCTTCTACGTATTCTAAATTATATCGTTTACCTAATTCATACACTTTTTGTAATAGTGCTCTGGTTACTTCAATATCATCAACAACATCCCACCATCCAAAACGAACTTTCTTCTTTTCTTGGTCTCGTACTTCATTCCAATTTACAATTGCTGCAATTCTACCTACTATTTTTGAGTCTTTATAGGCTAAATAAAAAGTAGCCTCTGCTGTTGCAAAGGCTGGATTTTTTGACTTATCAAAAGTTTCTAACTCGTCATTTATCAAGGGCGGTACCCAATAAGGATGGTTCTTGTATAATGAAAACGGAAATTTCACAAACTCCTTAAGTAACTTTGGGTTACTAGCTTCAACTATGGTAATCATTATTTTGTTTTTTCTAATTCGACTTCGTCTTTTCGCTTTTTACCTTTATCTTTTTTAGACTTCTTATCTTTTTTACCTTTCTTGTCGTCAAGAGCTTTATTTTTTACTCTTTTATAATTGGTTTCATAATTGGCATCAAAACGCCAAGAAGCACCGATACTTGCATATAGAATGGATGGTGTTGCTTTAACATTTTTACTTAGTGAAGCATCTAATTGAATATTTTCACGCACTAAATAAGCCGCTCCAAATCTAAAAACGGTATCTGCATAGTAATCACTTTTGTACCCTTGTATTTCCATGAAACCAGACCAACGCATATTGAAACCACGAGTCATGGTAGCAATTATACCATAGCTTGGGTACTTAGCTAAAATTTTATCTGCAATGAAATTTGTCACGAAAACCCAATGCTTTCCAAATTGATTTTGCGTAATAACCATAAGTTTTGGACTTAACTTGGGATCACCATCATAGGTAAATGGATTAGTGCCTAACTGAAGATTAAAACCACCATAAACTGCCACAGCGGGGATAAAATCATCCCATTTGAATTTATGATTGGCTTTCCAACTGTAGAGATTAGGTTTGTCTTGTTTTAAAAAAGGATCGTAGACTAAGTATTTGGCCCCTAGTGTAAATTGCTTGAATCCCCCTCGAGTATCATTTACTAAAGGTGCTTGGTACCAATCATATTGGTATTGTGTATTGAGGTCAAACTCTAATTGGTCATAAATAGCACCATATCTTAGATCAACTTCAGTCCCAAAACCATTTGCCTCATATCGTAACAAATCGTGTTTTTCTTTGAAGCCATAAACTCCTCCTTCTGCCTGAATAACTGTTTTACCCACGGAGAAGGCCGACATCGATTCGCCTGGTCTATTGGAGTTAATAAGGTCAGTATACTGAGCGTATTGAACTGTTGAAACCATTAAGAATGTCACAAGCAAAAGTTTTTTTATATTCATCATCTTAATACAAAATTGAAATCATCAAACTTAGTGTCTCAAAAGTAGTATTTTTTATTGATTCTCGAAACTTTGCTCCTTTCATATTATTAATTATCATGAACTATGGTTTGTTCTCCTCACTGTCACCGGCAGTCCTCCTTTTAATCTAAAATATTTAAGAAGTCATTGGTAAAATTACAATGTGGAATTTAGTATTTTTGGCAAAAAATAGTTTTACAATGGAAACCGCATCTTTTAGTGGCCTTTTAGATACCCTTTTATTCCTCTTTGCTTTGTACTACATAGTTAAATTCTTAGCTCGTTTATTTTTACCCATGATGGCGCAAAAGATGATGGAAAAGGCCTCAGAACAATATCAGCAACAACAAAACCAACAACAACAAACTACTTCTAAAAACACATCTACCGAACAACCAAAAGAAAAAAAAGTTGTAGGAGAGTATGTTGATTTTGAAGAAATAGAATAATTCACTACTGACATCCAAATTCACTCAATGAAGCACCTTCAAAAGTTTTATCCGCATCTGTTAGCCATTATTGGTTTTATCACCATCTCTTTAGTTTACTTTTACCCCGTCTTACAAGGCAAAAAAATATTCCAATCGGATATTGTTCAATATACCGGTATGGCTAAAGAGCAAAACGATTTTCGCGCTGAATACCACACGGAACCTTATTGGACTAATTCCGCTTTTGGGGGTATGCCAACCTACCAAATGGGAGCTAACTATCCACATGATTACATTGGAAAACTTGATGATGTATTGCGGTTTTTACCCAGACCCGCCGACTATTTATTCTTGTACTTTTTAGGTTTCTATGCTTTACTCTTAGTACTGAAAATAGACCCACTTAAAGCATTCATTGGTGCCTTAGCCTTTGGATTTTCAACCTATTTGATTGTGATACTGGGTGTCGGCCATAATGCTAAGGCCCATGCTATTGGGTATATGCCTTTAGTGGTGGCAGGATTTATATTAGTCTTTAAAAAGCGATATGTGCTTGGAGGCATCATGACAATGCTGGCCGTAGCCTTGGAAATCAATGCGAATCACTTCCAAATGACATATTATTTGTTGCTTTTATTGCTCGTATTAGGGATTTACTTTTTATACAGAATCATTCAAGAAAAAGACCTTAAGTCTTTACCCAAAATAATAGGAACCTTTCTAGTAGCTTTGGTCTTAGCGGTTGGAGTTAATGCGACTAATTTAATGGCTACCAAAGAATACACCGATTTTAGTATGCGTGGCAAAAGTGAACTTACTTTTAATGCAGATGGATCTAAAAACAGTGAGACGGCTAGCATGTCGAAAGACTATATTACGGAATATAGTTATGGCATAGCCGAAAGTTTAAATTTGATTGCTCCACGACTTTTTGGCGGGGGTAATAGCGAAAAAATTAGCACGGACAGTAAGCTGTATGAGTTTGTTTTGAATCAAGGCGCGTCGGAAGAAGAAGCCAAACAATTTGTTGAAACAGCACCGACCTACTGGGGTGACCAACCAATAGTAGCAGCACCAGCATATATTGGAGCCATCGTCTTCTTTTTATGTGTATTGGCTTTATTCCACGACAAACGCAAAATTAAATATGCTTTCCTAGCGGGTGCTATCTTATCCCTACTCCTTTCCTGGGGTAAGAACTTCATGGGATTAACCAATTTCTTTATTGAATTTGCACCTATGTATGATAAATTTAGAGCGGTTTCTTCGATTCAAGTCATTTTGGAATTATGCATCCCGGTCTTGGCCATAATGGGCTTACAATCCTTCTTCAAAGAAACTGAACATCAGAAAAAATCCTTACTTTATACTGCAGGGACGACGTTGGGTGTAATTGTCATCTTGTTCTTGGCTAAAAGCATGTTCACGTTTGGCTCCCTAAATGACAATTATTACCTTCAAGCATACGGCAAAGAAATGGGAAGTGCTTTTATAGCTGCCTTAAAAGAGGATCGTGCCACTTTGTATATGGCCGATCTGTTGCGCTCAGGCTTCCTTATGTTGGTTGCTTTTGGAACCTTATGGTTCTACATCAAAGGGAAATTGGCTCAAAACACTGCCATTATACTAATTGGTGTTTTCATGATCGGTGATTTATTTTTTATTGATAAAAACTATGTGAGTAATACTCCGAAGCAGTTTGCTAGTGCTCATGAAGTAGACCAACCCTTTGAACCTACTCCGGCTGACGAAGAAATCTTGAAAGACAATTCCATTTACCGGGTATATGAATTGCAAGGAAGGCTACAGGGAAGAACTTCGTATTTCCATAAATCGGTTGGAGGGTACAGTGCCGTGCGTCCTCGTCGTTATGAACAAGTTTTTGATTACAGTATTGATAAACAAATAGCAGATTTAGGAAAATATATTGATCCAAAAACATTGTCTTTGACTAAGAACATTCCGATGCTAGATGCTTTGAATGTGAAATACTTATTAGTGGAAGTTAAAGACAATCAAATGGTGCCTATTACCAATCCGTTTATCAATGGGAATGCCTGGTTTGTTTCTAAAATAAAAACAGTAAATACTGCTGACGATGAGATGAAAGCGATCGACAATTTAGATACTAAAAATGTAGCGGTCATAAATAAGGGAGACAAAGAGCAATTTAAAAATGAATTTGCTACAAAAGCTTCAGCGTCATTGACTACGGATTCGTTTATCAAAGACAGCTTAGCTTCAATAACTGTAAACGTAAACGATTACAAACCAAATCACATTAAGTACACTTCTAACAATGCTAATGATGGCTTTGCCGTGTTCTCTGAAAACTATTATAAAGACGGTTGGAATGCTACTATTGACGGAAAAGAAGCCCCTATTTATAGAGTAGATTATGTATTACGTGGTCTTGAAATTCCGAAGGGAAAACACACTATCGAATTTACATTTGAACCGCAGGTGGTAAAAACGGGTGGTACTATTGCCTTGATCAGTTCGATAGGAATGTTACTTGTCATTGTAGGAGGCGTTTATGTAGATCAAAAGAAAAAAGTACAGGTATAGATGGACGAACCCAAAAAACTATTAATCATCACTTACTATTGGCCCCCTGCTGGAGGTCCGGGTGTACAACGTTGGTTAAAGTTTGTCAAGTACTTGCCTGATTTTAATATTCAACCGATTGTTTATATCCCTGAGAACCCCACCTACCCTATTATTGATGAGGGACTGGTTCAAGAGGTTTCGGACAAAGCTATTGTTCTTAAAAATAAGATTAGGGAGCCTTATGGTTTTGCTTCTATTTTCTCAAAGAATAAGACCAAAAAGATAAGCTCGGGTATTATTCCGAATCGGAAGAAACAGACGTTTATTGAAAAAACGTTACTATGGATAAGAGGGAATCTCTTTATTCCTGATGCTCGGGTACTTTGGGTATCTCCCTCTGTTAGATATCTAAAACAATACATACAAGAAAACAAAATCGATACAATCGTTACTTCGGGACCTCCTCATAGTTTGCACCTCATTGGTTTGAAACTAAAAAAGGAGCTAGGCCTCACCTGGTTTGCCGATTTTCGTGATCCTTGGACTACCATTGGCTACCACAAATCCTTGAAATTATCCGCTTATGCACGTAAGATGCATAAAGCCTTAGAGAAAGAAGTTTTAACTACTGCTGATACTATTATTGTCACTAGTAAAACTACTAAAAAAGAGTTTGAGTCCCTTACTTCAAAACCTATTGCAGTCATCACTAA
>CANFZC010000092.1 GCA_947451475.1 Flavobacteriaceae bacterium
AGCAACATTCACGGTTCTCGCCAGAGGTTGGTCTAAGTGGGTGCAAAGATAATTATTTTTTTTAATCTGCTGAGTGTTTTGCGTAAAAAAAAACGGAAGTATTTATTTTCCGTTTTTAGCTTTTATGTAGTGGGGTATTTGAATTTTATTTTACTAATGTTGTGTAAACTTCTACTTCAGCATTATCAACACTGTATTTTTTCAAAAAATAATTGACCACATCTTCCTTTGAAATTACATTTTTATTAATGTTTTCGTCTAGAACTACGGTGTATTTTTTTTCTACATCTTGGTCATTTTCCTTTGATTTACATTCTCTTACATGTCCAATTTCGTCATTTTTATAATATAATATATTGTCTTTTAATCGGTAATTTGTCGTGTCGTTTTTTACAGAACTGCAACCTGCCAAAATTAATAGTAAGGTAATTGTAAAAATCTTTACTGTTTTCATAATCAATTAATTTAATGGTTAAACTTCTTTATTACTCAACTTGCAATGTAATCTATATGTTAAGTTAATGTAAAGTTAATGTAAATTAATTGATTTTAATTGCTTTTAATGTTAAAAATTTCCAAGCGATGATTTTAAGTCGTTAAACATTCACTCCTCAAGCAAGTCCGGCCTTCTATTCTTAGTGTGCTCATATGCCATGTCTTCACGCCATTTGTCAATTTTGGCAAAGTGTCCACTGGTCAGTACTTCAGGAACTCTCCACCCTTTATATTCTGCTGGACGCGTATAGATCGGTCCCGATAATAAGTTATCTTGAAAACTATCAGTCAATGCCGAAGTCTCATCACTCAATACACCCGGAATCAATCTTATAAGGGCATCACATAGCACGATAGCGCCAATCTCACCGCCCGATAAAACATAATCGCCTATCGATATTTCTTTGGTAATGAAGTGGTCACGTACCCGCTGATCCACCCCTTTATAATGACCACATAGTATTATGATGTTCTCATACATCGACATCGTATTAGCCATTTTTTGATGCAAGGTCTCTCCATCCGGGGTCATATAAATCACTTCGTCATAAGTACGCTGACTTTTCAAATGGGTAATACAATCGTCTATAGGTTGCACCATCATCACCATCCCAGCACCGCCACCAAACTGGTAGTCATCCACACTCTTTTGCTTATTTGTAGTGTAATCTCTTAAATTGTGAAAATGTACTTCGACCAAGCCCTTTTCAATCGCACGCTTCATAATGGAGGCTTCAAACGGACTTCTTAATAATTCCGGTAATATGGTAATGATGTCTATTCGCATAGGGTATAGTTGAGGGACAAAGATAAGCTTCTTACTGTTTTTAAACGCCAAATTGACTTAAATGATGATCCACATGTTTCCACATTAAGGTATTCCAGTCTGCTGATGTCATTTTTCCCCAAAAGGGATGTGCCGTCAAAGTAATGGAACTTTCTCCCTCCGTAAACCGACTGAATTGCTTGATTAAAGCCGTCTTCGAGGCCTCAAAATCGTACTGGTCTACAAATACAAATTCGGGTGCCGTCGGACTGTTCTTTCTAAAGTCATTGGTAAACACTTTTTTTTTCAAAAGTTTACCCAACAACTTCATCAAAAAATTAATCTTTAATTCTTTCTCAGAAAAGGCTACCGCTACTGCCGCTTCTGTGTGTTTCAACATTTGGTCTACGGTCATTTTACCCCATAACGCTTTGCTTTCAGGGGTAAGTTTATGGATTCGAGCAATGATTAAATCATTGTCAGCTTTGTTAAAAATAGAGTGCATCTTTCGTTTTTTTGGTATTCAAAAATACAATTTTATATAGTACCTTTGCCCTGCATTTTAAAAATTCAAATAATGGAAAACGGAATATACGCTAAATTCAATACCTCAAAAGGGACTGTTTTAGTAAAATTAACACACGATTTAACTCCAGGAACCGTAGGGAACTTTGTTGGTTTAGCCGAAGGTCAATTAGAGAATACCGCAAAACCAATGGGAACACCCTATTACGATGGAATGAAATTCCACCGCGTAATCCCCGATTTTATGGTTCAAGGAGGTTGTCCTCAAGGAATCGGTTCTGGTGGTCCAGGATACAACTTTGACGATGAGTTTCATGTGGATCTAAAACATGATAAACCAGGGGTGCTGTCCATGGCCAATGCCGGACCAGGTACCAATGGCTCTCAATTCTTCATCACTCACGTACCAACCAATTGGTTAGATAACAAACATACCGTTTTCGGACATGTAGTAGAAGGACAAGATATCGTTAACGAAATTGCGCAAGGGGATATCATTGAGTCTATCGAAATTGTTAGAGTAGGGGATGAGGCACAAAAATGGAATGCCATCGAATCGTTTAGAACGTTTGAAGGCTCTCGTGCCAAAAGAATAGAAGAAGCCAAGAAACAGGCCGAAGCAGCTATGGAAAAACTAGCGGCTGGTTTTGATAAAACAGAAAGCGGTTTACGCTACCAATTCATTCAAAAAGGAAACGGAAAACAAGCTGAAAACGGTAAAACGGTATCAGTGCACTACCAAGGTTCTTTAGAAAATGGTAAAGTATTCGATAGTTCCTATACCCGCAAAAAACCAATTGAATTCCCATTAGGAAAAGGTCATGTTATCGAAGGATGGGACGAAGGCATTGCCTTGCTTAAAGTAGGGGATAAAGCGCGTTTCGTTATCCCTTCTTATTTAGGCTATGGCTCATCTGGTGCCGGAGGGGTTATTCCACCCGATGCTACCTTGATTTTTGATGTCGAATTAATGGATGTAAAATAAGACTCTTGATTATAAACAAAAATCCCAACAAGCAATTGTTGGGATTTTTAATTTATTGTAATGGTAGAATATAAAAGTGCTTCAGAGGGAATTAAACGGTAAATCCATCTGGTAAAATCGCCCCTTTCTTAATCACGATGATACCATCTTTAACCGTGTATAAAGGGGTATTAACGTCTTCTAAATGTTTTCCTCCTCTAAGTTGCACATCATTGCCAATACGACAGTTTTTATCCACTATGGTATGGCTTATAAAACAACGCTCACCTATACCAATATTGATAATTCCTTTCAAACTATTAGTCCTAATTTCATCAATGTTCTGATAAAAATCATTACCCATAAGATAAGAGTCTTCTACCGTGGATCCAAAGCCAACCCGACTTCTAATCCCAACAACCGAATGGGCAATAGTAACCCCATTAATGATACAACCCTCAGCAACAACCGATTTGTCAACAGTCGAAGCTCCTGTTATTTTAGAAGGAGGCAACACCCTGGCTCTGGTATAAATTTTACTAGAATTGTCAAATAAATTGAACTTCGGAATATCATCCGTCAATCCCAAATTGGCCTCAAAGAAGGAATCAATATTTCCAATGTCAGTCCAGTATCCCTCATATTGGTAACTTAATATTTTTTGGTGTCCAATCGCCTGCGGAATGATTTCTTTACCAAAATCCTTAGTATCATGATTAGACATGATTTCAACCAACAACTCGCGGTTAAATATGTAGATTCCCATTGAAGCTAAGTAATGTTTTCCTTCGGCTTTCGATTCTTCACTCACTTCCGAGGTCCATTCGGGAAGCAAACTAGCATTTGGTTTTTCAATAAAAGAGGTAATGAAATTCTCCGAATCGGTTTTTAAAATGCCAAACTCTGGGGCTTCTTTTGCCGTCACAGGTAAAGTAGCAATGGAGATGGTAGCCCCACTCTTTTCATGGGCTTTAATCATTTCATTAAAATCCATCTGATACAATTGATCTCCTGATAATATTAAAGCATAATCAAATTCATGATTCATAAAGTGATTCATACATTGTCTAACCGCATCAGCAGTGCCTTGGAACCAAGTCGGATTGTCTGGCGTTTGTTCTGCCGCAAGGATATCCACAAAGGCCGTGCTAAAATGGCTGAAATGATACGTGTTTTTAATATGTTGGTTTAAAGAGGCTGAGTTAAATTGGGTTAATACAAACATTCGTTTAATATCTGAATTAATACAATTAGAAATTGGAATGTCAACCAATCTATATTTTCCCGCAATCGGTACCGCCGGTTTTGACCGACTCTCAGTTAAAGGGGCTAAGCGGGATCCTTGACCGCCTCCCAAAATAATGGCTAATGTTGTTTTGTTCATCTTTAATAAAGTATATTTTGTTACGCTTTTTCTTTTTCAAAATGAGCTATAACGGTTTCATAATAATCATAAGTGGTTTTAGCAATCGATTCCCAACTGAATTTTTCTAAAACACGCTGTCTTCCTGCTTTTCCCATGGCATGGGCCAAATTTTCATCGTCCAATAAAAGATTAATTTTTGCGGCAAAGTCTCTTTGGAAGTCCTCAGGATGTCTCGGATTGAAATCAGTACGTGAAATGGGCACTAGAGGGATCAAGTAACCCGTTTTTCCTTCTTCTATAATTTCAGGAATGCCGCCCACAGCACTCCCAACAACAGGTGTCTCACAGGACAACGCTTCCAAATTAATGATGCCAAAGGGTTCGTATAGGGACGGACAAGCAAATACTCTGGCCTGACTATATAGCACGCGAACTTTGTCTCGAGGCAACATTTCCGAGATCAAAATAACCCCTGTTCTAAGGGTTCGTAATTCTGCAATAAGTTCTTCGGTTTCTTTAGCAATTTCTGGGGTGTCTGGTGCTCCAGCACACAAAACGATTTGACAATCTCCCTTAATATATTTCGCCGCCGATATCAATTGTGAAATTCCCTTTTGTCGGGTGATACGCCCCACAAATAACACAAAAGGAATGTTAGGATTTATACCATATTCTAGTAATAAACTGTTGTCAAAGGTTGGCTTGTAAAAGTCTGGGTCTATGCCGTTATGAATGACCGTTACTTTTTCAGGTGCTACACCATAGGCTTCAATCACATCAGTTTTCATTTGCTGACTTACCGCAATAATACCATCGGCTGTGTTGTAAGCATGTTGCTCGATCCAACGGGACAGAAAGTAGCCATTGCCCAATTGCTCGACTTTCCAAGGACGATGAGTTTCCAAACTATGAGTGGTAAGTATCAAAGGGGATTGTAGTAGCTCTCTTGAGAATATTCCGGCCAAATGGGTATACCAGGTGTGACAATGAATAACATCCGCTTGCAAAGTGTGTTGCGCCAAGGCTATATTCCGACTCAGATTGTGAAACATATTGATGTGCGGGTTTGGTTCGTCTTCTACTTTGGTCAAGGAAGATTGAATCCCCAATACATTCATGTTTTGTGTTGCCTCTTTCTGATCACCAAAACAACGAACGTCCACCTGTCCCAATTTAGCTAACTCCCGACTTAAAAAATCAATATGAACACCAGCACCACCATAAATGTTCGGTAGAAATTCATTAGTAAAAAGGGCTATTTTCATAGGGTTAACGTTAAATGGTTCTTTTGTATTAAATTTAGTCCTAAATATAGAAAATAAATTCTTGGTTTAATTGGGTACTTCCTATATAAAAACTATACATTTAGGTAAAATGATTCTAATACTAAAGGTTTACTATTGACAATGACAAAAAATACAACTACATCACTTGAATGGCAAGATTTTGAAAAAGTAGAAATGAGAGTAGGGACAGTACTTGAAGTTGCTGATTTTCCGCAAGCTCGAAAGCCCGCTTATCAACTTACAATAGATTTTGGAATGGATATTGGAATAAGAAAGTCATCCGCTCAAATTACAACACGGTATACCAAAGAAACTTTAGTAGGAAAGCAAATAATTGCGGTAGTCAATTTTCCAAAAAAGCAAATTGGTAACTTCATGAGCGAATGCTTAGTACTAGGCTCCGTCGGAACGGATAGTGATATAGTCTTACTCACAACCGATTTAAAGGTGGCAAACGGTCTGAGGATTGGGTAATAAAAAAGGCCTAAACTATTAGTTTAGGCCTTTTTCGTTTTTTTATGATTTGTCTTTTTAAATATCATCAAAATCAATATCTGTAAAGCTTTTATCGGCTTTTACAGGCTCACTGCTCTCAATTTCATTTGTGTACTCTCTTTTGAAATCTTTTTGATGTCTTTCAGAAATTACTTCTTCGCCTTTATGGTTTAAAACATAAGCTGTCATTTCTTCTAAAATTTCTGAAAAAGCAGCAAAATCTTCCTTATATAAATAGATTTTGTGTTTTTTGAAATGAAAAGAACCATCTTCTTCCGTGAATTTTTTGCTTTCAGTAATCGTGATGTAATAATCATCCGCTTTGGTTGCTCTCACATCGAAGAAATAAGTTCTTCTTCCAGCTCTTAAAACTTTAGAAAAAATCTCATCTTTTTCTAACATATCATTTTCTCTCATATTCTTTCGTTCGATTAATAGTGTTTCTATACAGTTCAAAAATGGTAAAATTTTTGTTACGAAACAACAATTAATTTAAATCTTTTTCCGAAAGTTGCTTAAAGTATAATTCGGCATAATACCCTTTTTGGTTTAGTAATTGATTATGAGAACCTTCTTCAATTATTTGTCCGTCTTCTAAAACAATAATTTTATCTGCATTCTTAGCCGAAGAGATTCTATGACTCACAATGATAGTAGTTTTGTCTTTAGATATTTCCAATAAATTATTCAAAATATGCTCCTCGGTTTCCGTGTCAACAGCCGATAAGCAATCATCGAACAATAATATTTTTGGATCTTTAATAATGGCTCTCGCAATAGAAACTCGCTGTTTTTGTCCTCCCGATAACGTTATGCCCCGTTCACCCAAAATGGTTTCATATTGTTTGTTGAAACCCATAATGTTATCATGAACTGCGGCATTTTTTGCTGCAGCAATCACTTCTTCATCTGTAGCATTTCCTTTTCCAAACTTAATGTTGTTTTTTATTGTATCCGAAAATAAAAAGGAATCCTGAGGGACGATACCAATACTGTTGCGCAAATCATGTAAATTAATGTCGCTCAGTTCTATTCCATCCAGAGTAATTTGACCTTCAGTGATATCATAGAGGCGTGTCAGTAGGGATAGTATGCTTGATTTCCCCGAACCAGTCTTCCCTAAAATTGCCAATGTTTCTCCTTTATTTACCGTAAAAGATATTTTTTGTAAGGCCATAATGTTAGTATCACCGTAGGTATAACTTACATTCTTAAATGCAATAGATCCCTCTATTAAACTACGATGGGGGTTAGTGTTTTTTATTTCTGGCTCGATTTTTAAAAACTCATTTATTCTTTTTTGAGAGGCTTCTGCTTCTTGTACCAAAGAAGAAACCCACCCTATAGAAGCCACTGGCCAGGTCAGCATATTGACATACAATATAAACTCTGCAATAGTACCTATACTCTTAATGCTACCATTAATGTACATCATTCCTCCAAAATAAATCACAACCAAGTTACTGATTCCAATCAAGGCAATCATTAACGGGCCAAATAAGGACTGTACCTTGGCCAGTTTCATGCTTTTGGCCTTACTTTCCTCAGCTAAATCACCCATGTCTTTTTTATATTTTTTTTCCAAAGAATAAGCTTTAACTACTCTAATTCCAGAAAAGATCTCCTGCGAAAAGCTCGATACTTTGGATAGGTACTGCTGGAAAATAGTACTCCTTTTATTGATTTCAGAACTTAACTTAAATATTATAAAGGATAAGATAGGTAAGGGGAATAACGTGTAAAAGGTTAACAAAGGCGAGACATTATACATGTAGATGATTACTACCGTAAAACGTATAAAAGTATTAATAGTGTACATCACTGCCGGACCTACATACATTCTAACTTTGGCAACATCTTCACTAATACGGTTCATTAAATCACCAGTGCGGTTTCGTTTATAAAAGTTCTGGTCTAAAACTTCATAGTGCTTAAAGACTTCGTTTTTTAAATCAAACTCCACGTGACGTGACATTACAATTAAAGTTTGTCTCATGAGAAATTGTAAAACACCAGCAATTAACGTGGTGCATAGGATCCATAAGATGTTGTGGATTAATTCTCCTTGTACCTCCCCAATAGTAGATTGGTGCTTCTGAAAATCTTCAATTGCCTTAAATGATTTGCTAACAAACTTAGGTGTGAAAAGTGAAAAGATTTGAGCTATTATGGTAATAATAATTCCTAATAAAAAATGGAATTTGTATTTGATAAAATATTTGTTTAAATACTGAAGTTCTTTCATTATACACTCTAAGAATTAGGGGCAAATACCGTTTTTATGTTAAAATTATTAAATATTATTAAATTATACTATTCTTGATTTAAATTGATTTTATTAACAATTTACTAATTAATTCTGTTTATAGTGAGTTTTATTGAATAAAGTTATAATTTTGCGCAGACTTTTTTGAAAAGTCCTAAATTAATATATTTCAATAAATGACTTCAGAAATCACAACCCCAGTAGAGTTAAAAAAGATGGACCCGGTTTTTGGCCAACTTTCTTTTGATAACCACGAACAAATTGTTTTTTGTAACGACAAAGATACAGGATTTCTCGGGTAAATACTCTTATTCCATACTGTTCAATGTCTTTCTTTACATCATCTGACGAGGAGTTGTAAGTTCTCCAATCAGATTCTTTGG
>CANFZC010000093.1 GCA_947451475.1 Flavobacteriaceae bacterium
ATCCTGCCACATGTAATCCTGCCAACGCAACTCGTTGCAGTTTTTTGTAAAATGGAAAATACTTAAGAATGGAACATTCAAAGGATTCATTCGAAATAGAGCCCGATCTCAGGATATGCAATCCTGCCACATGCAATCCTGCCACCTACCACTGATTACTCGAGCTACTCGGCATACAGGTAAATCCCTGCCTCATTAGTACCATCATTGATGGCCCCTTTAAAGGTTTCATCCATCACCACTTTGTATTTGGAAGAGAACTTGCGGTTTTTGAGGTATTGTGCTGTGATTTCAATGCTGTTGTCGATGTTTACTCTTAGTTTGACATAATTGTTTACATACCCATAGAAACGGTGGTTGATTAAGACCGTCTCGGAGGTGGTTACAAAAGAGGGTCTTTTGCCTTTGAATACACTAGTATCAAAATATTCATAGGTATTGAACGACATGCCTCCGATGGCATTAGGCACTTCGGTTTCTTCTATCCCGTCAGAGAACAATTTACATTTGGCATAATATATAACGGCTTTGACATTTTTTCCTGCTTTTAGGGCAGTCATTAATTCGTCAAATGATTTCAATTGGGTTTGAGAAAAGGAAGCCGTGCTGATTAAAAGCAACAGTAGTAGCGATAGTTTTTTCATTAGGAGTCTTGATTTAGTAAAGTGCAAAATTAAGAAAATGTTTATTTGGTAGTAGTTAAGTAATTGTAAATAGTGGATTATGGGTAAGCATAAGCTGTTTTTATCAAAACATTGTTAATTACTATTTAAGCCCCCCTTGAAATTCTGCTATAAAAAGTTACCTTTGTGCTGCTTAAAAATTATGATTATGTCAGATACAATAGAAAAAATTAAATGCCTAATAATAGGCTCGGGACCTGCGGGTTATACCGCTGCAATTTATGCTGCTCGAGCGAATATGCATCCGGTTTTATACCAAGGAACCCAACCGGGCGGACAGTTGACCACCACCAATGAAGTAGAGAATTTCCCAGGGTATCCCGAGGGCGTTACTGGACCTGAAATGATGGTACAATTGCAAGAGCAAGCTAAACGTTTTGGTACGGACATACGCGATGGATGGGCTACTAAAGTTGATTTTAGCGGACCGCTTCACAAGGTTTGGATTAATGATGACAAGGAAATTCATGCTGAAACGGTTATTATTTCTACGGGAGCTTCAGCTAAATATTTAGGATTGCCTTCTGAGCAACATTATTTAAAGATGGGTGGAGGTGTTTCGGCTTGTGCCGTTTGTGACGGTTTCTTTTACCGCAATCAGGAAGTCGTGATTGTAGGGGCTGGAGATTCAGCTTGTGAAGAGGCACATTACTTGTCTAAATTATGTAAAAAAGTCACCATGTTGGTGCGTACAGAGCGTTTCAGAGCTTCTAGAATTATGGAAGAGCGCGTTAGAAAGACCGAGAATATCGAAATATTGACCAATACCTCTACGGTAGAAGTGATGGGCGACGGACAGGTAGTTACTTCGGTAAAAGTGGTGAATACTGCTAGTGGTGAAGAACGTGAAATCCCAGCAACCGGATTCTTTGTAGCCATAGGACACAAACCAAATACCGATATATTTGCCGATTACATTACGTTGGATGAAACCGGTTATATCGTCAATGTAGCAGGTAGCTCTAAAACGAATGTAGCAGGCGTATTTGTAGCGGGCGATGCAGCAGATCACGTGTACCGTCAAGCGATTACGGCAGCGGGTACGGGTTGTATGGCGGCTTTGGATGCGGAGCGTTATTTAGCTGCTTTAGAGTAAGAACTAATCCTTATATGCCATAAAAAAATCCCGAAGTACTTCGGGATTTTTTGTTGTTATTTGGGCGTCTTTTTGAAGAGTTCGGCACTATCAGTAAACCGTTTGAGGTCGTATTTGATGGGTTGGCCATAAATCTCTGTTTCACTGTTTCCAGTAGCATCGATCGTAGCGATGTTGGTAATGGCCAAACTACTTCTAGCGTAGCTGGTTGTTTCAATTGTCGCATTTTTGGCCACTAGTTTTTTACCATTGAAGTCGGTGTTGTTGTCTAGGCGTACTTTTACATCGGTTACGTCCCCTTCTATGTCGGCAGATGATTTTTGGTACATATCAAACTTCATCTCAGTAGTAGAGATGAGGGCTTTTACATAGGCACTTTTGCTGATGTCTATGGCTGTTTTCTCTGATTTCAGGTTTAATTCTATTTTAGACTTATCATTAGCCATAAGCGTAAAGCTTTTGGTTTTGGCGTTTAGGAATAGCTTGGCGTAGTCATAGCTTTTGAAGGTGATGTCGTTTAGGGTTACATCGGATAGGGCCGTTACATTAGTTTCATCTTTGGCGATGACCATCTTGAAACTGTCGGTATAGGTTACGCGTACACTCAGCTTTTTATAACTGGACAAGTCTTTGGAGGTGCTGATGCGCAGGTTGTTTCCGGCTAGTTTGTATTCGACAAACTCGATCAAATTGTCATCGGCTTCAATCTCAAGGGCACATTCTTTTCCTTGCACTAAAAAGACTTCTAGGTTGTCTTCCACTTCCAGACTTTCAAAACTATCGATTTGCTTTTGTTCCAGCTTTACTATTTTGGAACCTTTAACTCGTTCTTTCTTTTGTCCAAAAGAAGCTACCGATAGGAGAAGCAGTCCCAGTACTATAATTTTTCTCATGAATGTTGGTGCGGTTAGTTTTTATTTTCTTCAGCTCAACCAAAAGGTCTCGAGTGTCAAAAATAGAAAAAAAAACATCCCAAATTATATTGGGATGTTTTATTAACTTATTCTTTGGAAACGCTGCCACCTGAATTCTCTTCTTTGGTGACTGATTTAGGTTCGCCCACATATTCAATACTGCTTCCGCTGGAGGCATGCGCGGTCAAACTTACGATAGGATGAATCGTTAAGGTGCTGCCGCTGGTTGCTTCGGCATTGACTTCGTTTACTAATAAATTTGCGGCATCCAGGGAGCTTCCACTTGAGGAAGCCACTTTGAATTGCAATGCTTTTCCTTTTAGGGTCAGTGCACTCCCACTAGTCGATTCACATTTAATGTTGTCAATTTCAAAACTCAGGTTGGCCGCGCTACCGCTGCTGGTTTTGACCACCATATCCGTTCCGGTGAAGGTGTTTTTGGTTGACGTACTTGATCCGCTAGTTGTGGTTAGAGCGATTAAAGACGGAAGTTTTACATGAATGTTTTTAGCTTTGGCTTCGTCTATGTTTTGATCAGTAGAAATAATAAGCGTGCCATTTTCTACATGCGTGGTGATGTGTTCTTGCAGATTTTCATCGGCTTCTACGACTACTTCATAGTTGTTGGCTTGTTCTAAGGTAACGCTCAATCCCCGACTTACGTCAATTTTAGAGAAATTGTTTTCCACTTTTCGGGTTTCGCTAGTTACTTTGCCGTTTCCGTCTAAGCCAGTGCCCCAATCAATGTTGGCATGACATGACGTTAACACTAGGGCAACTAGGGGAGCAGCCATGCATTTGAGACTGATGGTGATTATTTTTTTCATGATTATTTGGTTTTAATGATTACTCCGTTGGCATCTTGTGTTAGTTTTCCGCCTTTAGAGGTGGTGGAATAGATGGTTGTAGTAGTTACTGGAGTCCCAGGGATTATAGGTATTGGAGGAATGGCTACGCTATCTTTTACCGTTTCTAATCCTTCAATTACATCACCATATTCATTTTCGTCAGCAGGACAATTTAAACATTTTACTTGGTTGTTGCCCACTCGGTATATGTAGTTGTCTGAACTGAAATGTAAATTGAAATACTCGTCATCTGATTCGTCAAACGATTGTACGCTGTTGTTTAATTTGAACATCGTACCTTTTGGTAAGTACAGGAACAATTCCACATGTTGGTCACGGTATTTGCTTGCGATTTCGGTTAGTAAATAATTGTCTAAAATAATTTGGTTACCGACGATTTTATAGCCGTATTTAATTTTTTCAGCTCTAGCATTGGCTTCGTTATACGATTTTCCTTTAGCAGATTTTTCAATTTGCAAGTACGGTTGCGCTTTATCAGTTGCTTTTACTTCAAAGTGGATGTTGTTGGAATAGATTACCTCGTGTTTGGTAGAATCTTGTGTGAATACAAAATCTTCATGCTCTTCAGGGTTTTTAGAAAAGAAATCGTTGTTTATGAATTTCACTTCTAAGGTATCTGTTGGTTTGATGTTGATTACTTCTTTCTTTACGGTTTTGCCATTGAAGGCGATTTGGGTTGCTTCATTGATGCCAAGTGAAACTAGTATGCCTACAGCAATGATCCATAACGCCAGCAAGCTGAATTTGGCCACATTCCCAATGGATCTTAGATTGGTCACCAAAAGCTTTAATCCTAGGATTAAGATAAAGAAGAATGGAATACCGAAGGCAAATAAGAACAATAGTCCTTGTAACCAAAGGGGCGTTTCTAAACCTATAGGCGTATTGATATGGTTTAAGATGGTATTTGACGGTAAGGTCGAAGAGAACATCATCACGATGGATGCGACTACAATTGCTAATAGAGCGAAGGCTCCAAATACCATGATAAAAGCACCAAGCACTTTGGCAAAAACACCAAATATTTTGATTAATACATCTCCAAGACTGCTGCCTACACGTTCGGCATTGCCTTTGATTTGATTCCCTAATTTATCGTAGTCGGCATTCTTGAATTTGTGGGATACACTTTCAAATTCTTCTCTTACTTTCTTTTCTATATTGGAAATGGTTACCGGTTCGCCCGTCATTTCTAATTTTTCGGAAGTAGTAATAGCTTCTGGGGTCGCTATCCAAAGCACTAGATAGGCAATGACGCCGGTACCACCTGCCCAGATTAATAAGATGAATATTATTTTAATCCATACGGCATCGATACCAAAATAGTGGCTTAAACCGGTACAAACTCCACCAATAAGTCCTTTTTCTTTATCACGGTATAATTTTTTTCTTGAGCTTGAGGTAAAGTTAGATGCCGTGGTTTCGGAATCATCTTCAATGCGGTAATCTTCGGGTTGTCCCATTACGGTAATGACTTCGTCTACATCTTTGGTATTGATTACATGTTTGTCACTTTTTTGTCGATCAGTCAACAATTCAGCTACGCGCATTTCGATGTCTTTCATGATTTCGTCTTTACCAGAAGAATTTGAAAGCGAGCGTTTTATGGCCTCGAAATATCGAGATAACTTTTGGAATGCATCTTCATCTATGTGAAAAAATAAACCACCTAAATTAATATTTACTGTTTTGTTCATGATTGTTATTTTTGATTGGTTATGATGTTTACAGCATCGGATAGTTCGGTCCAGGTGCTATTCAATTCTGTTAAAAAAGTCTTCCCTAATTCGGTTAGCCCATAGTATTTTCTAGGAGGCCCCGACGTTGATTCTTCCCAGCGATAGTTGAGTAAACCATCGTTTTTTAACCTTGTTAATAGGGGATAAACGGTTCCCTCTACTACCAGCAATTTAGCGTTTTTTAAAGTGTCTAGTATTTCAGAAGTATAGGCATCTTTTTCTTTTAACACGGATAAGATACAAAATTCTAAAACACCTTTACGCATCTGAGCTTTTGTGTTTTCAATATTCATAATACATGATTTAATTTTTTTGATTAACTACTTCGTTTTTTGATTAACCCCTTGCGCTCAAATTGGTATGCCAGCGTCTTGGGTGATGATTGGAACAGCTGATTGATTATTTATTTTCGGTTACTTCTACAATTAGATTAGATTGTTGTTCTCCGTTAAGTTTTACCGTATATTTTTCATTTTCTTCCATTTCAAAATTCAATTTGTTTTGTCCCGATTTTTTAAAAGTATCTGTGTATACAATTTGATTTTTTTTATTGGTTACAATTACATTTATGTTGTCTTCTTTTTTTAGGTTAACGTTGACATTAACTTCTACATTTTCATTGGCTACAATTTCGAATTGATGACGTTCGTTTTGCAGTACTTTACTTTTTTCAGTGTGATTGATTACTTCAACACTTTTGTTTTGGGCTACTAGTTTTGCGGTAAGTCCTAATAGCATGGCTGTGATTACGATTAACTGTTTCATTTTTTGATTGATTTAATTGATGATTGATTGATGATGATTATTTAAAAAAGGGTATGCTTAAGGGGTATTTGTATGATTCTCCATTGGAGGCTTTTACCGCGGCAAAAATGATTAGGGCAAATTCTCCGATTTTAATGAAAAAGAATAAGAGTGCAGCGATGATACCGATCATGGCCCAACTGCTGAAATCTCCATGACTAAAACTTTTGATGATGAAGTCTTCGTTTTCTAGATTAACATTGATAGGGGCATTTTTGAAAATGGCAAACAGTAAAATTGGAATCGCTATTAAGCACAAAAGGATGGAGTAAATAAGGATGCTTAATTGGAAGTTGAGTACGTTTTTACCGTTATTATCTACAAATTCGGAGTCGTTTTTCTTGGTACTCCAAATGATTACTGGGAATATATAATTCCCCAAGGGGAATATATACTGTACTAAGGCGCTAAGGTGAAGCAATGTAGCAGTGTTTTTTTCGTTAGACGTTGTCATGATTACTTGATTTTTGATTGTGATTGAAACTCTTCATATTAACAATACTATAGATAGACCATTAATTTCTTATACAAAGATACAACCAAAAAAAGGTATTATGCAATACAAAGTACCTAAATTTAACATAATATTAACAAATAGGGTATAGAGCAAAGCGGCTTAATTTTTAGTACTTTTATAGCAAAATCAGCTACTTATGGAATATTCACCTTTGAAATTGAATGTGTTTTTATTTTTTAAATTGCCTGCTGCTTTTTGGTGTGGCGTTAGAGTAGTACGTGTATCTGAGCGAGAATGTGTGGCTAGTGTTAAGCACCGATGGTTTAATCAGAATCCGTTTCACTCAATGTATTTTGCTGTACAAGCGATGGCGGCAGAGTTGACTACAGGAGCCTTGGTCATGATGCAAATTAAGAAGAGTGGTCAACGTATTTCCATGTTGGTTGCCAACAATAAAGGGAATTATACTAAAAAAGCAACGGGTAGGATTACCTATATATGTACGGAGGGGGATTCCATAGCGGCTGCGATTCAACGCACTATCGCGACTGGAGAAGGAGAGACCCTATGGTTGAAATCGGTGGGGATGGATGAAAAAGGAGATCAGGTAGGTGAAATGCATTTTGAGTGGAGCATCAAATTAAAAGTATAACAAAAGTTAAACCCGTACCAATTGTATTTGTTTTAATACGCTTCCCTAGTAACTTTGACTAAAATAACTAGCATGAAATTTTTAATAACAGGCGCGACAGGATTGGTGGGGAGTGAGTTGGTTCAATTACTTTTGGCCAAGCAGCATACCGTGCACTATCTTACTACTTCCAAAGACAAGATTAAGGAACAACCAAATTACATTGGATTTTATTGGAATCCGCAATTGGGAAAAATAGACGAGAGTTGTATCTATGGGGTGGATGTGATTATTCATTTGGCTGGAGCCAACATAGCCAACCGATGGACGAATGCTTATAAACAAGAAATTATTGAAAGTAGAACACTTACAAGTGATTTGCTTTTTAATTTACTTAAGAAGACCCCTCATCAGGTTACCCAACTTATTTCGGCTTCAGGAACGGCGGTTTATCCTGAAAGTAGTACTACAGTATATGACGAGACTACTACGGAAAGTGAAGACAGCTTCTTATCCAATGTAGTGAAGAAATGGGAAGAGAGTGTTACTCCATTTCAAGTACTTGGTATTAAAGTATGCAAGTTGCGCACAGGAATAGTGCTTTCCAATAAAGGAGGAGCCCTTCCCGAGATGGTAAAACCCATCCGATTTGGTTTTGGAGCGGTCATGGGATCGGGGAAACAAATACAATCCTGGATTCATATACATGATTTGGTTGCACTATACGCTTACGTGGCGGAGCATCAATTGGAAGGCGTTTATAATGCTGTTAGTCCGCATCCCATAAGTAATGCTGTGCTGACGAAAACCATAGCTAGAACCATAAAAAAGCCGCTGTGGTTACCTAATATCCCGGAGTTTGTGATGAAGTTGGTCTTAGGAGAAATGGCTTATTTATTATTTTCGAGTAAAAACTTAAGTTCTCATAAAGTAACCGACGTTGGATTTCAATTTGAATTTGAAGCAATAGACAAGGCGTTACAGGATTTATATACCTAAAAAAAGTGCTGTTCTTTCGAACAGCACTTTTTTTCTATAAAGATTGTTGAATTAATAATTTTTACAGTTGTAAACTAACCTGGTTGAATACTTTATTGATAGCAACAAATCTAGTCAAAACGAAAACGTAGTAGTCTTAAAATTATATTAAAGTTTGGTTAAGATAATTGTAAATTTTAAGTCAGTGGAGTTAGAAAAAACAATGACAATTTGACATTTTAAAAGAAATGGCAGTACTTTTGCAATCCAAACCATAAAAATGAAAATCAAAAATATCTTTAAAAATAAAACAGAAATGAATACGGAAAACACG
>CANFZC010000094.1 GCA_947451475.1 Flavobacteriaceae bacterium
CTAGTAGTGGTTGCAGCTACTTGCGGTATGTTTAAAATTCCCATCGAAGGAATCGCTTTAATTCTTCCCATCGATCATTTTTGCGATATGTTTAGAAGCGCTACCAATGTTTTAGGGAATGCTTTGGCAACCGCCGTGGTAGGTAAATTTGAAAAAGATAGTTAAAAAATTATTATATTTAAATTACTTTATTAAATTTGGGCAATAAAAACTTTAATTAACGAATTTTATGAAAAAACTTTTACTTTCATGCTTAATGCTTGTTTCAGCTTACGGTGCCTTTGCACAAGGGTCTTGTGCTGCTGCAGTCAACATTACAGCAAATGGTACTTTTACTGTAGGTGCTATTACCGGTACTTATAGCAATCCATGTTATGGTGGTACAAATAATCAAGCAGGTACTGCTACGCTTAAGGCTAGATGGTGGAAATATACACCAACAGCTAACGGAGAAATCACGGTTACTTCTGACTTAGCTGCAAATCCAATTGGAAACTCAGGTACTGATTCAAGACTTGCTGTCTTAAAAGGAACTTGTGCTGCTTTAACTTGTGTAGACTACAATGATGATGTTGATCCAGGTGCAGCAACTCCAAACTACAGATCTACTGTAACGGTTCCTGTAGCTGCAGGTACTACTTACTATATTGAGTGGGATAGCTACTGGGCTGCTACTAGCTTCACATTCCAATTTACCTTTACAGCTACTCCTTGTGTAAGACCAGGTGCATTAGAGTTCTACCGTCCAGGAGGATACACTACTACTGGTGCTACTGTAGCTTGGTATAATGCAATTGGTAATCCAGCATCTTACGATGTGGATTGGAGTACTACCTTTGCTGATGCTGAAGGAACGGGTACTATTGTTAACTTCCCTGCAGGTACTACTGGAACTCCAGTTTCTACTGCTGCAGCCTTAACAGGATTACCTGAATCATTAAACTTTAGATATTTTGTTAGATCAAATTGTGGAGCAACTCAAAGTGCTTGGCAAGGGCCATTCTTTGGCTATTTAGCGGTAACGCTTCCTTATGCTAACGATTTTGAAAATGTAGATAACAACTATACTGATGGTTTTATTGGTTTCTCAAGAACTTCAGATGATGCTACTGCTACTCCTCCAATCATGGCCGATAGTGCTGATGGTGTTGGTAAATTCATGTTTACTTATAATAGTACTACTGCGGCTGCAGACAAATGGGCTTATTCAAGAGCTATTAGCTTAACGGCTGGTGAAGTAGTTACGCTTAACTTCAATACAATTCTTTGGGCTGACTCTTCAACAACTCCTACAGCAGTTTCAGAAATGCTAATGGATGTTACCGTAGGTGATGCTCAATCAACAGCGGCTCAAACTACTATTTTGAATTCAATCTCTATTACTGATGATACGCAATATGTACCACAAACATCTACCTTTACAGCTCCTGCTGATGGTATTTACTACTTCGGGTTCCACAACAACTCTGCTGTAGGTGATACACAAACGTATTTATTCTTTGATACTTTAGATATCTCTTCTCAATTATCAACTAATAGTTTCTTAGCTTCTAAATTAAGCGTTTATCCAAACCCTGCTACAAATGTTGTAAACATTTCTAGTACAATAAATGCTACTATCAATACAGTTGAAATGACTGATTTAAATGGTAGAGTAGTGATGACACAAACAGTAAACGCTACTAACGGTCAAATCGCTATCGGTGATTTAGCTACTGGTGTTTACATGATGAAAATCGCAACAGACCAAGGTACTGCAGTTAAGAAAATTGTAAAACAATAAGTTACAATTCTTTCATAATAGAAAAACGACTAAGGAAACTTAGTCGTTTTTTTTATTGCCGTTCATCATAAGATAGATCGTTCCTACTAATGCAATTATAACCAGTGCAAAAACTCCTATCATGATAAAGGCTCCATTTTCCCATGAATACATAGGTAACGTTAAAAAAGCCATAATCTATACTTTTAAAGTTACCCAAAGTTAAAACTCTATTTCCTTAAGAAGTATGATATTTATCATGATAAAAACTTCCTCAGTAAATCAGCAGTGGGTACCATACAACTGTCCCGTTTACCATACCAACGATACCGGTTTTGTGCTATATAATCATAGATGACATTACGAAGTCCCTTAGGAAATAATAAAAAGATACGGGCTATGTTATAAATACCGCCCAATCCAATTAAAATCCGCAACGCTGCGGCACTCTTTACATAAAATGTTATGTGGGGTTCATACAAGACAATACTGTCAATCTTGCGGTCGTTTAGGTTAAGATGTGCTACTATGGCCTGCCCTAATTCAGATTGAAGTGGTACAAATCGATAGAGGTCGCGCTTGTCGCGCTTAAGAATAAATTGAACGGAGGCATTGCACAAATTGCATACCCCATCAAATAGGATTATTTTTTTATCACTGGGTAATTCCGAAAAGGTCATGCTGCGCTATTTTGCTTGCACATATTCTAAACCATCCAAGCTTACCTTAGAAGTAAAGATACCATAGTTAACCACTGCTTTGTCTTTCTCAATCTTATCGATAGTGCCTACCGCTTTTCCGTCGATCATTCTAACGCGGTCACCAACTTTCAATACTACAATAGGTTTTTCTGCAGCGGCCTTTTGTGCCTTAATCTTTTTCTCTTTCTTGACCTGCCGTATTGCTTCTACTTTGACTTTAACCTCTTCAATAACAATTTTTTGGATGACTTCTTGTTCCTTTTTCTCTTTGACACTGGTCTTCTTGCGCTTCGAATTCTCAATCTCCACGATCTTCAAAAACTCTCCAATCAAGGTTTTCTTGTCCTTGTTGTTAAAGTACTTCTCCGAAATGTCATCCAATTTTTGCCCCATGTAAATAAGCCGCTGATTGGCATCATACAATTCTTGATAGCGTTCAAGCTTCTCTTGTATTTTATGATTAATGGTTTCCATTTTTTTGCTTTCTTCTCGTGCCTTGCTTTCTTCTTCCTTCAGATTTAAAGAGGTTTTCTCGAGTTTGGAGCGTTCTTTTTGTAAGGTGGCTATCGTCTTGTCAAAACGCACTTTACCGCCTTCTATTTTCTTTTTAGCTCTATTAATTAACCCATAAGGAATGCCGTTTTTCTGGGCCACCTCAAAGGTGAAAGAACTACCCGCTTGCCCTAATAATAATTTATACATAGGCTCCAAGGACTTTTCATCAAATAACATATTGGCATTGGAAGCATAAGGCAACTCATTGGCCAATATTTTTAAATTGGAGTAGTGGGTCGTAATGATCCCAAAGGCTTCTCTATGATAGAACTCCTCCAAAAAGGTCTCCGCCAAAGCACCACCTAACTCAGGGTCAGAACCGGTACCAAATTCATCAATCAAGAATAAAGTCTTAGCATTACATTTCTTCAAAAAGTAATTCATGTTCTTTAAGCGGTAACTATAGGTGCTCAAATGGTTCTCTATAGACTGGTTGTCCCCAATATCCGTTAATATGCGGTCAAACAAAAAGGTTTCACTACGCTCATGCACCGGTATCAATATACCACATTGCAACATCAATTGCAGTAATCCTACCGTTTTTAAAGAAATGGTTTTACCACCAGCATTAGGCCCCGATATCACAATAATGCGGTTTTCATTTTGCAATTCTATCGTTTGTGGATACGTCTTCTCTTTCTTCTCTAAATTGTTTAAAAACAAAATAGGATGGAACGCTTCCCGAAAGTACAAGCGCTTTTCTTCTATTATCTGTGGTAAGATAGCATTGATTTTATAGGCGTATTTGGCTTTTCCTGCCGTAACATCCATGCTGCTTAAAAAGTCTTGGTATTGGTACAGTAAGTCAATAAATGGCCTAATGTCATTCGAAAGTTTCTTTAAAATACGAGTGATTTCTTCCCGTTCTTCATATTCTAAATTATGCAGTTCTCTCGAATAGCGCAACGTAGCCTCGGGTTCTATATAAGCAATACTGCCCGTCTTTGAACTTCCCAGTATCGATCCTTTAACTTTCCTACGGTACATGGCCATAACGGCCAAGACGCGTCGGTTTTCAACTATGCTCTCCTTAATTTCATCCAAATACCCTAAGCCATTATACTGACTCAAAGCTTGTCCAAAACTCTGATTGACTTTTCCCCTTACCACATTCATGTCTCTCCTAATGTTAATCAAATCAGGTGAGGCATTATCCTTGATTTCCCCATATTTATCGACTACTTCATCAATCTTTTGAATAAGATATTTAGTGTATTCCACTTGACTAGCCTGGGCATGCAACCTAGGATAGTACTCCTGAAACTTCTTAAGAAATACTAATAATTGATTAACTGTTTCAGAAAGGGTGGCTATTTTTCTAAAACTACCTACCTCCAAAAAACTGTCCTCTATATTCAGAAATTTAATGTCGTGGGTAAGATTATCAAATCCATGATTCGGAATCGCATTGTTGTTCGTAAAGGACGATAAGTATTCCGATGTTTGCTGTAGTGAGGTAAGCAGTGTTTCTTTATCTTTAAACGGAACGATAAGCAGGGCTTTCTCTTTCCCGATTTCTGTAGTACATCGGTCTGATATCGTTTGTAAAACGGTCTTAAATTCTAAATCCTGTAATGTTTTATCCGTAATCGAAATCATTCCTTTTAAGTCTTTGGTTCAAAGTTACAAAGGATAAAATCCATATTGCAATAGAAAATAGTATTTTTGATAAAATTTTAAGAGATGTTTATTGAAATGCATGCTTCTTGGCAAGACCTCCTTGCCGCTGAGTTCCAAAAGCCCTATTTCGAGCAACTAACGGCCTTTTTAAAGGAGGAATATGCAACGAAGATTTGTTACCCCAAAGCGGATGAAATAGGGGCTGCTTTTAAGTATTGTCCCTTAGATGATGTCAAAGTAGTTCTAATAGGTCAAGATCCTTACCATGGTCGTGGTCAAGCTAATGGCCTGTGTTTTTCAGTCAACGATGGCGTGGCTTTTCCTCCTTCCTTACTCAATATCTTCAAAGAAATTCAAACCGATTTGGGACAGCCCATTCCCCAGTCGGGTAACCTAGAGCGTTGGGCCAGTCAAGGAGTGTTGTTACTCAATGCAACGCTAACCGTAAGAGAAAGTGAAGCAGGTAGTCATCAAAATCAGGGATGGGAAACCTTTACCGATGCCGTAATTAAATTGATTTCTGATCAGAAGGAACATGTTGTTTTTCTGCTTTGGGGCGGCTTTGCTAAAAAGAAAGGAGCCAAGATTAACCGTGATAAACATTTTGTTCTAGAAACAGGACATCCCTCGCCTTTAAGTGCCAATAGAGGTCTTTGGTTTGCAAACCATCATTTTAGCAAAACCAATGCCTACTTGAGCAGTGTAGCTAAAACACCAATTGTTTGGTAATAGAAAAGCCACTGCTACAAGCAGTGGCTTTTCTATATATAGTATAATCCTTCGGTCTAATTGGCCACTGTAAAATTGTAAAATCCATTAGCGTCCAATCCAGCGACAGTGGTATTCAAGTTTACAACCACATGTCCCGGACTACTTAAGGAACGCATATTTACACGGTCAGTAGAAACTCCATTATAACCAAAACTTAAACGATAAGTTCCCGGACTTAACAAAGGGAAACCCACTTCATATTCAAAGCTATCACTAGCAGGGACATAATCACATCCTGCTAAAAGATACAAGTCATTGAGTAATGTTCCTTTAACAAGATCTATTTGATTATTGTCAACATAAACAATATTCCAATTATCGCCGTCTTGTTTTTCAATAGCGTACGAAAAAGTAAATGATGAAGCATCAGTAGTTTTAACTATGTCTAAGGGTGTACTTTCCCCAGTTTCTGATAATATCCTTGGAATACTGGCGGTTACATATAACTTTTCATCGACAGCATAGGTTGAAGCATGGGGAGCGATAACAATCATACCATTCGTTTCAACAAATTTATTAAGGTAAAACCCATCATCGTTGGTGTTACAATTGCTAACCAATAATCCCAACATCAGTAGTGCTATATAGTGTATTTTTTTCATAATTTTTACTTAAAAACGGTAACCTAAATTAATTCCTACTCGAGATATCACATCCGGACTTTTTGCTTTATTAGTTAGATTAGAACCAAAACCAACTAGAAATTCCAAAGCGATACTGTCTTTGAAATACATTTTATAACCTAAGGCTCCACCTAGAGCCAAATCAGTATATTTAGATTTTAATGTGGTATAATACCCATTGTTATTCACATCCACCAATCGGATTATTTCTTTATAATCACCCCCGTTGTAAGACCCAAAAACTTCCGCAAAATAATACCTTGAAGTGCTTTTAGATAAGGCGTAACGAACATAGGGATTAATTTCAAACTTAGGGACATTGTTCCGATAGCCTCGGTCAAAGTCATCGTTAAGTTTCTTACTGTTAGATAAATTGACATTGGCTCCCACAGAAAAGTTGTGACTTAAAAAACGCTCATAACTTAAACTGGCTTTGGTAGAAACCAATACCGCTAATAAATCCACCCGAAACTCATTCTTCTTATTTGCAATAATAGTGTTTTCTTGTGCTTTCGATGCTAGTGAAAAGAACATCAAAAGAAGCATTATTTTTTTCATCAAATAGAGGTTTATAATTTCTAACGAATATAGTAAATAATATTTTGTCTAAAAGTAAATATTTAGGCTCTTTATTAATCCAACGTCAAAGCCCCCAATATCTCTTCATTCATAAAAGAGCCTCCCGGATAATGGGCTGTGTAATCAAGATTTAGCCATATCTTACCGCGCTCGTCTATGTGATAATGAATGGTTTTGTTTTTACTTTCAATAGGGAAAAGGATTTTTTTTATCAAATAATTAATCCTGTCTAAATCTTTTCTGGTTCCAATATATAATTCAGGGTAGATATGTCCCTTAGTATGAATGAGCCTAGTAGTACCCCCAATAGACTTTATGCAGGATGCCATTAAAATCGAATGATCATCACAATCCCCCGAAAGATACCGCAAGGATTCCGTGGCATTCGCAATATAATCATGTCCTTTTGGGTCACTCACATAGTTCCAGCGGCTGTTGATTTCTTTAAAGATGGCAAAGGATTGTACGATAGTCCAATCGTCATAGTACCCTTTTATAGGTTTAAAATGTTTGTTTATAGCCATTATCGCAAAATCGCGCACTTTAGGGTTTTGAAACTCAATAGCATCCAGTATTTTTGATTTATTTGGGAACGGTAATAACTTAGTAATGATGATATCTTGCGGATAAGGGTCATCATTCATGGTATAGACCATGGAGCGGTAATCTTCAAATACACTTTGAAAACTATAATCACTAAAAAGGGTGCCATATAACAACATGAAAACATACAAGATAACCGATATCAAGGTTACTCTTCTAAGGGCTCTTAAAATGAGTTGTATAGCAAAGAGAATCAATAGGGAAAGCAGTATTCTATCTAGGTGAAAGGGCCAATTGAAAAGGAGTAAATTATGATGCGCAACAATAAAAATAGGTATGGTAATCAGTACGTTTAAGACAAAGATGATAATCAAGTCCCACGGACTTTTGATTCTGAATAGTTCTTTCAGTTGCTTATAAGTTAGCTGTCTTATTTTTATCATATACTGATAATAAAAGCTAAACGACTTTTACTATTTCAGCAAAAGTACCTTTTTTATCAATAATTTTAAGGTCAAATAATTGATTTTGAATTTTGTTTAACATTGTAGCTTCCAAGGACTTTTGTGACCAAACGGTCATCGATAACCAAGTTTGAATATCTTCTAATTTTTGATTGTATTTTGACGCTAGTAATTGGTCTACTCCAACAATGGTTTTAAACTCTTTTGTGGCAGTATTGATAACGTGCAATAGTGCGCTAACCACTTGTTCATTGCGATCTAAAAATTCATTTCTAACAGCAATAACAAAGCAAGGCCAAGGAGTGGGGCAATCCGCTACACGGCGAAAAGTGCCGTTATCTACCAATGGTTTGGTCATGAAGTGTTCCCACATAAAGTAATCAGCGGTGCCAAGGGTTAAAGCCTCAACAGCTCCGTCGATGGTGTTTACAATTTCAAATTGTAACTTCTCAGTATTCCAATTTTCATTTTGAGCATTGATGTAGGCCATCAAATGGGATCCCGAACCAAAGCGCGATATGGCTACTTTAGTGTGTTCTAAATCAGCTAGGGTCTGGTATTTCGAATGTGCAGCAACGTGTATACCCCATGTCAACGGACTCTCAACATAGACTTGTACTATCGAACTCGGATTCCCATAAGTAATGTCTTTAACGATGCCTTCGGTTAATATTACGGCTATATCGGCTTCATTATCGCGTAACATCTGACACATCTTGCCAGTACCTTCCGGTATATCAGTCCACTGTAAGTCTATTCCAGTTTGTTTAAATGCACCTTGCTCGATGGCAAGCTGCCATGGAAGGTTAAAGTGTTCCGGAACA
>CANFZC010000095.1 GCA_947451475.1 Flavobacteriaceae bacterium
GACAAAGGAGGCCATGATGATGGTCCAACGGGTGATATTTCTTTTTTCAGAAAACTGCATTAATACTATTTTGGTTTAAAAGTAATCAAAAAAAGATAATGGTTGAAAAATGTGTTTGGTCTAAATAAAAGTCAATTGAATTTAATTGGGGCATTATTTGGAGTCAGATGAATCTAATATAAGATAGTAATAATTTTAAGTATTTGTCAAAGGAATTTAATAAGCTATCCTGAGCTTGCTAGTATATGCAATAGATTAATAATAGACCTTTTGAAGTTGACATTGTGAATTTTATTATTCCGCATTTTGATAGAACTGCTTAATTTTTAAACCTTGCTTTTCGTATTAAAAATTTATATTTGTGAAAATAAATATTACTATGCTTAGTTTTGAACCCCATACGCTTTCTCCGGCCGATTTACAAGGCTATTTGCAAAGTGCAGTGGCACCAAGGCCAATTGCCTTTGCCAGTACTATAGATGCAAATGGCAACCCAAATTTGTCACCATTCAGCTTTTTTAATGTATTTAGTGCAAATCCTCCAATATTGGTTTTTTCACCTGCAAGAAGGGTTAGAAATAATACTATTAAGCATACCTTAGAAAATTGTGAAGCGACAAAAGAAGTTGTGATTAATGTGGTAAACTATGGAATGGTTCAACAAGTTTCTTTAGCAAGTACAGAATATCCTGAAGGAGTAAATGAATTTGAAAAATCTGGGTTTACTATGGTTGCTTCAGAGCTCGTTAAACCCTACAGGGTAGAGGAAAGTCCGGTTCAATTTGAATGTAAAGTAAATGAAATCATTTCATTAGGAAACCAAGGAGGTGCGGGGAATTTGATTATTTGTGAAGTGGTTAAAATTCATATTAATGAATTGGTTTTAGATGGTAATAATAAAATAGACCAATATAAAATTGATTTGGTTTCCCGTTTGGGAGGAAATTGGTATTCTAGATCCAATCAGGGGCTTTTTGAGGTTGAGAAACCCTTAACAACACTTGGTATTGGAGTAGATAAGATTCCTGATTTTGTAAAAGGCAGTATTGTATTTGATGGAAATGATTTGGGGAAATTAGGAAATGTAGAAGCCTTGCCAACGCAAGAAGAAATTACTATATTTGTACAACAAAATTTTGCTGTAAAGGCAGTTTTAAGTTCGGATGATGAACATAAAGTGCACCAAAAAGCAAAAGAATATTTGAGTAATAATGAAGTGCTATCTGCTTGGAAAGTACTTTTAGCAAAACAATAATTATGGAAGTTACCGGGAAAATTAAAGTGATTAATGCTGAGCAACAAGTGAGTGCTAGCTTTAGAAAAAGAGAATTAGTTGTGGCTACAGAAGAGCAATATCCGCAATTTATAAGCATTAATTTTGTGCAGGATAAATGCGATTTATTAAACAACTATCAAGCAGGAGAAGCGGTAAAAGTTTCCATCAATCTTAGAGGGAGAGAATGGGTAAATCCACAAGGAGAAACAAAATATTTCAATGACATTCAAGGTTGGCGAATTGAAAAATTACAAGCAGAAGCACCTGCAGCGGGAATGCCTGCGATGCCAGCAGCCGAGGCATTTGCACCCGCTACTAATTTTAATGAAGAAGAACACGACGATTTACCGTTCTAATTCAGTATAAAAGTATATTATAGTGGCCAGAAACCAGAACTTGATTCTTGTTTCTGGCTTTTTTACTAAATGTTATTTATTAGTGCTACTTTTAATTTTTGGTTCGTAATGCATTTTTTAACTAAAGATTTGTTTTTTCCACCAGTTGAAGAAGCGTCCTATGAAGGCGTATTGGCCGTAGGAGGTGATTTATCTGTAGATCGATTGATGCTAGCATACCGAAATGGTATATTTCCTTGGTTTAATGAAGATGAGCCAATACTTTGGTGGGCACCACCTGAACGGATGGTTGTTATTCCTATGATTTACAAAGTTCCAAGGAGTATGCGCAATGTTATCAATCAAAATAAATTTAAGATTACGTTTAATACTGCATTTAAAGAGGTCATTCATAATTGCCAGCAAATTGAAAGGACTGGTCAAGAAGGGACTTGGATTACTAATGACATTGTATCTTCCTATACAAAGTTACATGAATTAGGATTTGCAAAATCTGTTGAGGTATGGCAAAATGATATGCTAGTAGGTGGGTTGTATGGAGTTGACTTAGGTCAAGTATTTTGTGGTGAAAGTATGTTTTCCAAAGTGTCCAATGCGAGCAAAGTTGCCTTTATAACACTTATAGGGTATTTAAAAGAGCATCAATATAAATTACTAGACTGTCAAGTACATAATCATCATTTGGAAAGTTTGGGAGCCTTTGAGATATCAAGAGACACTTTTATGCGAGTGTTAAAAAGTTAATATTGGGCATCAATGTTGGCGTCAAATAAATCAAGCACTATTTACTTGTTTTCCTCCAACAATTTTCTATATGATCATTTACCATTCCGGTTGCTTGCATATGAGCATAAATTACCGTAGAACCAACAAACTTGAATCCCCTTTTTTTCAAATCTTTACTAATTGATTCTGAGAGGGGTGATGTTGCTGGTATTTCGCTTAATTTTTTAAAGTTGTTGTTAATGGGCATGCCATCAGTAAACTTCCAAATGTAGTTTGAAAAACTTCCAAATTCCTCTCGTACTTTTATAAAAGCAATAGCATTGGCAATAGTACCGCGAATTTTCAATTGATTTCTAATAATCCCGGCATCTTGCATTAGTTCTTGAATTTTTTCTTCTTCAAATTGAGCTACTTTTAGATAATTAAATTGGGCAAAGGCTTTTCTAAAATTCTCGCGCTTTTTAAGTATCGTATACCAACTTAATCCTGCTTGAAAGGTTTCTAAAACTAAAAATTCAAAAAGTTTGTTATCATCATATACGGGATAACCCCATTCATTGTCGTGATAGTCGCGGTATAAATCGTCTTTCTCACACCAGTTGCAGCGTATTTTTGTTTCCATGAAAGTTTAAGAATGTATGTATTTTTCAATTAAAGAATGGCCTAAATAAATTAAGGGTGTTAAGCAGATAGCAATAATCAATTTAACAAAATACCCTGTAAAAGCAGAGACAATATAAGTAGGAGTATCCATTTTGCCTGTAGCCCAAAATGCAATTCCTAATACAATGAAACTGTCAAATAATTGTGAAATAACGGTAGACCCCGTACTTCTTAACCATATCATTTTATCACCAGTTTTGTTTTTTACAAAATGAAAGATACTAACATCAATCAATTGCGAAACTAAAAAGGCGGTAATGCTTCCAACAATAATCCACATGCTTTGTCCAAAAACTCCATTAAATTGAGAATCAGAAACTAAGTTTGCACCATTAACCGCAGGAATTTGCATTCCAATAAAAAGCAAGATAAACGTGTAGGCTATTAGACTAGCGGTGATTATAGATAGTTTTTTAACTCCTTTGTCTCCAAAATATTCATTGATTAAATCAGTACTAACAAAAACAATAGGCCAAGGTAGTATTCCCAAACTCATGACCGCAGAACCTACATGAATAAGTTTACCTCCTATGAGTTCTGCAACAATGGCATTGGTGATAAAAATCCCAGCTAAAATTACATAAACCGTGTCTTTTTTTGATTTAAACATAAATGGTTATCTTAAAGTGATGTTTTGGTTTAACTCAAATATAAAAATTTGGATTAGAAGTACTATAGGGTTCGCCAATTTTCTTCCATAAAAAAACCTCGTTATTAACGAGGTTTTTTTATAAATCATAATAGTGATTAATTTTTAACTAACCTTACAGAGTATCCGGTCCTTTTATTAATAGGAGCAGAGGAGAGGTTTTTGGTATTGCTAACTAATCCAGAACACCATGCGTTAACCGTATTGTACTCATCAGAACACCACCAGTTTCCTGAAGCACCTATGCCGCTAAAAGTTCCAGTTGTTGAACAATTTCCTCCAGGTACTGCAGACATTCCAGTTGAATTAGTAGCCCCTGTGTTTGGAGTTAGCCAATGAGTTGTGCCAGCTTCTTTAATAAATCCTCCTGCATTACTTGCGCCTCCTAAGAAGTCGCCAAGAGCAGTCCAATCAGCAGTGGATGATACATGCCATCCAGTTGGGGCTAATTTTTTTCTTAAAGAAGCATCTGTTTTAGAAGCTTCATTCCATATTCCTGCAATGGCATACCAATTGTATAATTTTCCATAAGCAATACCATTGCTTGTTTGAAAACTATAATAACACCATGCACCTGTAGTTAACGCAGCCCAAGTTGTTGCGTTTTGAGCTTGAGGTATAATAGTGCCATCACTATAAGTAGTCACATTTAGATTTGAAGTAGACCATTCTTGATTATTAATAAGTACAGAATTATAATGAGAACCATCAAATGCTGTTACGCCAGTTCCAACACTATACAATAAAGGACTTGTTGTAAAAGTAAATTCTTCACCGTAGGAAGTACCTTGTAAATTAGTGGCATAGGCTCTCAAATAATAAGTTGTGTTTGGTACTAAATTTGCTAATTCGCTAGTAAATGTTCCTGAGTTTGCGCCGTTTGCTGTTATGCCGACACTACTAGTGGTAGGAGTTGGAGAAGTACTCCAGACAACACCACGGCTACTAACGGCAGTAGCACCTATATTTGTTACTATTCCTCCAGATAATGCGGTATTAGTAGTTATTTCAGTTACTTCATTTGTAACTACAACTGGTAAATCGTCTGGATTAATTGGTGTAGTAAATGTAACTTGATTACCGTAAGCAGTACCGTATAAGTTTGTCGCATAGGCACGTAAATAATAAGTTGTATTAGATTCTAAATCTAACGCCGTACTGTCAAAACTGCCAGTTCCTGTTCCGTCATTTGTCTTGCTGTTTAACGAGATAGTAGGGTTCGGATGAACATCCCAAACAACACCTCTAGCAGTAATAGGTGACCCACCATCTGCCGTTATATCTCCTCCAGAAATTGCAGAGTTTATTGTGATGTCAATCGCATAATATGTTGTTAAAGTTCCCATGGTGGGAGGAACAATAACTTCCACAGGATCGCTATTGCTAGTAGTGCTACAATTTGAAAAAGTGATTAGGATTGCTAATAATACTAATGATTTAATGAATTTCATAAACAACATTTTTGTGTTAAAGTGTACTTTTACCTGTGTTTTACCTATGTTTTTGGTAGGTCAAAAAGAGTGGAAACAAAAATATAAAAATAATTCATTAAACTATAGATTGTTTAAATAAAAGAAGTTATTGGATTTCATAATTAATCTTGATTTTAATGCGGAAACTAGATTTTATTTAATGGTTAAAAATGTTTTTTTGTTTACATTTGAACAAAGACTATTTAATAATGAGAAAAATAATTCTAACCTTACTTATGAGTGCTCCTCTAATGGCAGTAAATGCTCAAAATCAACAGAATGCTTTTTTAAAGAACTGGACCGGTCCTTATGGAGGAGTTCCAGCTTTTACAGATTATAAACTTCAAGAGTTAAAACCTGCTATTGAAGCTGCGATTCAGGATAAATTAAATGAAGTCAATACTATTGCTACTAATTCTAAACCAGCCACTTTTGAAAATACTATCGTGGCTTTAGAAAAAAGTGGAAAGAAATTAAGTCAAATTTATGCTGTATATGGAATTTATAGTTCCAATATGAATACCTCTGAATTTGAGCCAATTGAAACTGAAATGACACCTAAGTTTTCGGCGTTGTCAAGCAAGATTTACCAGAACGAAAAGTTATTTAATCGAATCTCCGCGCTTTATAATTCTCCTGCTAAAAGTAAACTAACAGAAGAGCAACAGCGTTTAGCATGGTATTACTATTCTAATTTTGTAAGAGAAGGTGCCAAAGCAGATGCTGCAAACAAAAAACGAATAGGCGAAATCAATCAAGAGTTAGCAAGTCTTTTTACTAAGTTCAGTCAAAATCAATTAGCCGATGAGAGTAACATCTATTTGGAATTGAAAACCGAAGCTGATTTTGATGGCATGCCTGAAGAACTAAAGAATGCTGCCATGCTAGATGCTAAGGAAAGAAACTTAAGCGTAATGGGTTGTATTGCTAATACGCGTTCTTCTATTGAGCCTTTTTTAACCTTTTCAAACCGAAGAGATTTGCGAGAAAAAGCTTTTCAGATTTTTGTGGACAGAGGTGATAATGCCAATGCCAATAATAACAATGCTACTTTAGTGCAAATTCTGAAATTACGTGCCGAGAAAGCAAAACTATTAGGTTTTAAAACCTTTGCCGATTGGAGTTTGTCGAATACCATGGCTCAAAAACCAGAAAAAACGATGGATTTAATGATGTCTGTTTGGAAGCCGGCGGTTGAGAAAGTGCATCAAGATGTAACTGAAATGCAAAAGATTGTTGATGGTGAAGGAGGTAATTTCAAAATTGAACCTTGGGATTATCGTTATTATGCAGAAAAAGTTAGAAAAGATAAATATGATTTGGATCAAAATGATGTAAAGCCTTATTTGCAGTTGGAAAAACTTCGCGAAGGAATGTTTTGGGTGGCTGGAGAGCTATTCCATTTGAGTTTCAAACAAGTGTATAATGTGCCTGTTTATCATCCCGATGTGAGAGTGTTTGAGGTTTCTAATAAAGTTACGGGTAATATTGTAGGTGTATGGTATTTTGATCCATATGCTCGTAAAGGAAAACGTTCAGGGGCATGGATGAATGCCTACAGAGAGCAAAGTAAAGTAGACGGAGAAGTAATTACTATTGTATCCAACAATTGTAATTTTATCAAAGGAAAAGAGGGAGAGCCTATCTTGATTTCTTGGGAGGACGCCAGTACCTTATTTCATGAATTTGGACATGCTTTACACGGTTTGAATTCTAATGTCACTTATCCAAGTTTATCGGGCACCAATACACCAAGAGATTATGTAGAATTTCCATCTCAAATCATGGAACGTTGGTTAGCTACACCAGAGGTGCTAAATCAGTTCGCATTACACTATCAAACAGGTAAACCTATGCAGTTGTCATTGGTGGACCGCATAGAAAAAGCGGCTACTTTCAACGAAGGTTTTTCTACTGTTGAGACAATCGCAAGTGCTTTGGTGGATATGAAACTGCACTTGCTAGAGAATCCAAATATTGATCCAAAGGAGTTTGAGAAGAAAACCTTGGCCGAATTAAATATGCCACACGAAATAGTAATGCGTCATCGTATACCTCAATTTGGACATATATTTTCAGATGACGCCTATGCGGCTGGCTATTACGGCTATTTGTGGGCTGATGTAATCAGTGCCGATGCCTATGAAGCTTTTACCGAAGGAAAAGGGCCTTATGATAAGGATGTTGCCAAACGTTTATTTGATAATGTATTCAGTATTGGCAATACTATCGATCCTGAGATTGCATATAGAAAATTTAGAGGAAGAGAGGCAAATTCAGATGCTCTAATGCGCGCTAGGAATTTCCCGACAGGGAAGAAATAAGTCTTTGAACCCGATTCACAACGAGTCTGGTTTTTGGTTGTCAAACCATAGTGGTCGTTAGTTCTGATGGGAGTAAGTGACCCTGCCTGCAGGTGGTCGGGACAGCGGAAGAAGAAGTTACAATAACACAAAGTGTTTTGCTCCTCAACCTAATTCGAAAAAAGCAAAGTTTAATAAAAAACCTCGATTCATTTTTGAATCGAGGTTTTTTTATTTTGAATTAATAATTTTAATTCATTGGATTATCCCAAAGTAACTCTTTTGAAACCGGTAATTTCAACGTTGAAACCTTTAACATAATCACCTACTTTTTTACTGTCATCTTTGATGAAGTTTTGATCCAATAAAGCTTTCTCTTGGTCTAAAGTAGTGTTGTCAGAGATGAAACGTTGTACTTTTCCAGGAACAATTTTATCCCAAATTTGTTCGGGTTTGCCTTCCGCTTTTAATTCCGCTTTAGCATTTTCTTCCGCTTGTTTTAAAACTTCTTCAGTTAATTGAGAGAAAGAAATATATTGAGGAACATTTTTCAAAGTTTTTCCTAAACGTTTTGCTTCTTCATTTTCTTTTTCAATTACAGCAATACGAGCAGCAAGTTCAGAAGCAACGAAAGCAGGATCAAAATCTTTGTAAGATAAAGTATCAGCTCCCATGGAAGCCACTTGCATAGAAATGTCTTTGGTTAAAACTTCAGCGTTTTCAATTGGAGAAGAAATAGAGGTCAAGGCTGCAATTTTATTCACGTGGACATAAGAGCCTACGTAAGCGCCTTCTAAAATTTCAAAACCACCGATTTCGATTTTCTCTCCGATTACTCCGGTTTGCTCGATTAATTTTTCAGCCACAGTGATTCC
>CANFZC010000096.1 GCA_947451475.1 Flavobacteriaceae bacterium
ATACAGTACGTTGAATAGGTTCCTATTATTTTTTTTAAGGTAAAACTTGTCTGCACGATTGTTTTATCGTAATATTGCAATATAATAATTATAAAACCTATGGGAGCCTCAAAATCAGCTTCGTTTTCTGAAGCACACAATGAAATGGCAATACTCTTTAAAGCTTTATCGCATCCTGCTCGCGTTGCCATTGTAGAATACCTGTTAACGGTAGACAGTTGTATTTGCGGTGATATTGTCAATGAACTGCCTTTGGCACAACCTACCATTTCTCAGCATTTAAAAGAATTGAAAAATGCCAACATCATAAAAGGTACGATAGAAGGAACAGCTATTTGTTATTGTATCAATGAAGAAACAATACGTAAAATAGAACAACATTTTGGACGAATAAGCAATCACCTTAAATCTAAATGTTGCGAATAAAACCAATTACATAATTTACTAATAATTTAATAAACATCTTCTGTTATGACTATCTCTCAAATAAAATCAGATTTACAATCACTTTCTTCGATGGCTTTTCAATTACCAGACGGTAACTTTGTTCCTGGTCATTTTCATATTACTGAAGTGGGTAAAGTTGCCAAGCATTTTATTGATTGTGGGGGTACTGTTCGCAATGAAGAAGTCGCCAATTTTCAATTATGGGAAGCTAACGACTATGATCATAGACTCCACCCCGAAAAATTAATTGACATTATAGAACTTTCAGAAAAGGTTTTGCATTTGCCCGATCTTGAAATTGAGGTAGAATACCAAATGAGTGACACTATTGGTAAATTTAACCTAGAATTTGATGGAACCTATTTTCAATTAACTTCTAAACAAACCAATTGTTTGGCTCAAGATAAATGTGGTATACCGGCTGAAAAATTAAAAGTTAGGATTGGTGAGGGTAAAACTACTCCTACTTGTTGTACTAGTAGTTCGAATTGCTGCTAATCCTTCATTTATGATTAAAAAAGAACACTGGGAAAATGTATTTAGTACCAAAACTGAAAAAGAAGTAAGTTGGTATCAAGCCTATCCACAAACCTCAATTGATTATATCACCGCTTTAGAATTGCCCTTAAGTGCTAGGATAATTGATGTAGGTGGTGGTGATAGCTATTTTGTAGATGCTTTATTAGATTTAGGTTATACCAATATAACTATTTTGGATATTGCTTCACAAGCGTTACAGCGAATCAAGAATCGCTTAGGAAAAAGGGGAGACCAAGTGACTTTTATTGAATCTGATATTTTAGATTTTAACCCTACGGAACGCTATGATTTTTGGCACGACCGTGCCTGTTTTCATTTCTTAACAACTTCGGACGAAATAGAAAAATATTCCCTAATAGCTGATAAGGCTTTAACCCAATATGGAAGGATGTTTTTAGGTGTTTTCTCTGATCAAGGTCCAGCAAAATGTAGTGGTTTATTCGTGAAACAGTATAATTCTGAAAGTCTTCGATATGTTTTTGAAATAGAATTTGAATTAGAAGGTAGCTTTACTGAAGATCATAAGACCCCATTTGATACCCTACAGAATTTTATATTTTGCGGATTTAAAAGAAAAGAATACTAATGAATGCTGCCCTTTTAGAAACGATACAACTAGTGTCACGTTTAGAGTTAACGGATGAACGTAAAGCAATATTACGCCCCTTGGTAGCTTATATTTCTGATAAAGTAGTGAGTAAAGAGGAAATTCGTCTTAATTTTATTTGTACTCACAATTCTCGTCGCAGTCAATTGGCTCAAATATGGGCACAAACAATGGCATACTTTCATGGAATTAATCATGTTCAATGCTATTCAGGAGGTACTGAAGCGACTGCTCTTTTTCCTAAAGTAGCACAAACTTTGGAGGACCAAGGCTTTCAAGTCTTGCAGTTAAGTATTTCAACTAATCCAATATACGCCATTAAGTTTGACGAGAATACTTCCCCAATTATAGGGTTTTCTAAAACCTTTGACGATTCCTTTAATCCAACAAATGATTTTGCAGCTATAATGACATGTTCCTCTGCAGATGAAGGTTGTCCATTCATCGCAGGCGCAGAGAAGCGTATCCCAGTTCGTTTCGAGGATCCTAAAGCATTTGATGGTTCCAATTTAATGGATGCTAAATATGCCGAAAGAAGTTTCGAAATTGCCTCTGAAATGTTCTATGTATTCACTCAATGTAAGTTATAGTTATGTCAGTTACAAATTGTACTCCTGTATTGGAAAGAAAAAAGTTAGGTTTCTTAGACCGCTTTTTGACACTTTGGATATTTCTTGCTATGGCGGTAGGTATTTCAATTGGATACTTCATCCCCTCATCAACAGGAATAATCAACTCATTTTCGAGTGGTAGCACAAATCTGCCATTGGCTATTGGATTAATCCTAATGATGTATCCACACCTAGCAAAAGTGAAATACGAACAAATGGGTGAAGTTTTTAAAAACACTAAAGTACTTGTTGCTTCCTTATTTCTAAATTGGATAGTAGGTCCGATTTTTATGTTTGCTCTAGCCTTGCTTTTTCTTAAAGAGTATCCTGAATATCGTATAGGATTAATTTTGATTGGTTTAGCCCGTTGTATTGCCATGGTTGTAGTGTGGAACGATTTAGCCGAGGGGAACCGGGAGTATGGTGCTGGACTGATTGCCTTGAATAGTATTTTTCAAGTGTTACTATACAGTCTTTATGCCTACTTCTTTATTACAATTTTACCTCCTTTTTTTGGATACACTGGACTCGAAGTAGACATTAGTATTGGTCAAATTGCCCAAAGTGTTGGTATCTACTTAGGTATTCCGTTTGCACTTGGAATAATTAGTAGGTATTCATTAATTAAGTTAAAAGGAGAAACTTGGTTTCAAACTAAATATGTACCGCTGATTTCACCAATTACCTTAATAGCGCTCTTGTTTACAATAGTACTAATGTTTAGTTTAAAAGGTAATCTTATTGTACAAATCCCAATGGATGTAGTACGTATAGCTATTCCACTAGTGATTTATTTTGTTGTTATGTTCGTCCTTAGTTTCTTTACAGGGCACTATTTTGGTGCTGATTATGCAAAATCAACTGCTATTGCCTTTACAGCAACAGGGAATAACTTCGAATTAGCGATTGCAGTTGCCATTGGTGTTTTTGGTATTAATAGTGGATAAGCTTTTGCAGGCGTTATCGGTCCGTTAGTTGAAGTTCCTGCCTTAATAGCATTAGTAAACGTAGCTTTTTGGTTTAGGAAAAAATATTTTTGATAAAAAAAAGCCGCTTCTATTGAAGCGGCTTTTTTTTAATACGAAACTAATTTATACATGCAAAGCACGGTTGTCTGTCGCCGCTAAAGCTGCTTCTTTAATTGCTTCCGCAAAAGTAGGATGTGCATGACTCATTCTTGAAATGTCTTCTGCAGAGGCTCTAAATTCCATTGCGGTTACTGCTTCAGCGATTAAATCAGCACAACGGGCACCAATCATATGTACGCCTAGAACTTCATCTGTTTTAGCATCTGCCAAGATTTTAACAAAACCATCTAAATCACCGCCTGCGCGTGCTCTTCCTAAGGCTTTGAATGGGAAGCTACCTGCTTTATAGGCCACGCCATCTGCTTTCAATTGCTCTTCAGTTTTACCTACTGCGGCAACTTCAGGCCAAGTGTATACGACACCAGGTATTAAATTATAATCTATGTGAGGTTTTTGTCCCGCTATTATTTCAGCGACCATCGTACCTTCTTCTTCGGCTTTATGAGCTAACATTGCACCACGAACCACATCACCAATAGCATAAATGTTTGAAATGTTAGTTTGTAAATGGTCATTCACTTCTATCATCCCTCTATCGGTAATTTTTACTCCAGCTTTGTCTGCTTGTAATCCGTCAGTATATGGACGACGTCCTACCGCTACTAAGCAATAGTCTCCTTCAAAGCTTACCGTAGCACCTTTAGCATCATCAGCTTCAACGGTAACTGATTTACCTTTTCGAGTAACTGATTTTACTTTGTGAGAAGTGTAAAACTTCATCCCTTGTTTTTTTAATACTTTGGTTAATTCTTTTGATAAGCCTGCATCCATACCCGGTATAATGCGATCTAAATACTCTATTACTGATACTTGAGCTCCCAATCGTAAATATACTTGTCCCAATTCAATTCCGATAACTCCACCACCAATAATAATCAAGTGTTTTGGAACTTCAGGTAATTTTAGAGCCTCAGTTGAAGTGATGATACGTTCTTTGTCCAATTTGATAAATGGCAACGTTGAAGGTTTAGATCCTGTTGCAATTATGATGTTTTTTGCTTCAACAACTTCTGAAGTTCCATCGGTCTTAGTTATTTTAACATGAGTGGCATCTTCAAATGACCCCAATCCTTCTAAGACAGTAATTTTGTTTTTATCCATTAAGAACTTTACTCCTCCTGAAGTTTGGTCAACAACTGCTTGCTTACGAGCAATCATTTTCTCTAAATGAACTTTAACTTTTCCTGTAACTTCTATACCGTGGTCAGCAAAATGCTGTAATTCTTCATAATGGTGAGAGGAAGCTAATAATGCCTTTGATGGAATGCATCCCACATTTAAGCAGGTGCCTCCCAATGTACTGTATTTTTCAATGATAGCCGTTTTAAAACCCAATTGGGCACAACGGATGGCAGATACATAACCTCCCGGTCCCGAACCTATAATGACAACGTCAAATGAACTCATATCTTTTTATTTGTGTGTTTGAAATTTGACGTCAAAAATACAAATGTTTTTTGGTTTTTTGAAGCTATAAGTAGGATTATAACTTTTTAAAAATGAAATGTATTTTTTGTTTTGCTGACGTTTTTTGAAAGGTCAAATTAGTTACTTTCCCAAAGAGAAGTAGTAGCCTTAAATTGGAAGATTTTATTGTTTTAAGTTGGCTTGTCACTGTAGTTGCAACTTTGTTAAAAACCTTGGAATCCCTTGCTAGTAAAAGAAAACGTTTTCGTAGATTTATTTTTTTCATGATAAAAATCAGTTTTTGGAGACCGTTTAAGTGGGAACTTTGAAGTAGAGGATAGGACCTCAAAAATGGGAAAAATAAATTAAATTACTATAGCCATGAAAAATATAAAAATTATCCAAGAATTGCACGAATTGGGGATCACTGGATACCACGAAGTTGTATACAATCCGTCTTATGAAGAATTATTCCAAGCGGAGACATCACATTTACGAAAAGGATATGAAAAAGGAGCTATTACCGAAAGTGGTGCAGTGGCGGTAAAAACTGGGGTGTTTACTGGTCGTTCTCCAAAAGACCGTTATATAGTAAAAGATGACGTGACCCAAGACACCATTTATTGGGATGATAAAGTTAATTTCCCTACCACCCAGCAAGTGTGGAGTGAATTGAAAAGTTTAGTTCTAAAACAGCTCTCTACTTCTAAAAAAATCTATGTGGTAGATGCCTATTGCGGAACCAATAAAGATACTCGATTGAAAGTGCGTTTTGTAATGGAAGTTGCGTGGCAAGCCCATTTTGTTACTAACATGTTTATTCGTCCGTCTATATATGAATTAGAAAATTTTGGAAAGCCCGACTTTGTGGTAATGAACGGTTCAAAAACGGTAAATCCGAATTGGAAAGAGCAGGGATTAAATTCTGAGAACTTTGTACTTTTCAACTTGACCGAACGCATTCAAATCATTGGAGGTACTTGGTATGGAGGAGAAATGAAAAAAGGAATGTTCTCAATGATGAATTATTACTTACCACTCAAAGGAATGGCTTCTATGCACTGTTCTGCTAATGTAGGCGAAAAAGGAGATGTTGCTATCTTCTTTGGATTGTCTGGAACGGGAAAAACGACTTTGTCTGCGGATCCTAAACGCTATTTAATTGGTGATGATGAACACGGCTGGGACGATAATGGAGTATTTAACTACGAAGGAGGTTGCTATGCTAAGGTAATTGATTTATCTGAAGAAAATGAACCCGATATATGGCGAGCTATTAAACGAGATGCCTTGCTAGAAAACGTAGCTGTAAATGAATATGGTGAAGTTGATTATTATGACCATACTATAACTGAAAATTCTAGGGTGTCTTATCCTATATACAATATCAATAAAATAGTCTTGCCTTCTAAAGCTGGACATGCTAGTAAAATCATTTATTTATCTGCTGATGCCTTTGGAGTATTACCACCGGTATCTATATTAAATGAAGATCAAGCCCAATATCACTTCCTTTGTGGATTTACGTCAAAACTAGCAGGAACTGAAAGAGGTATCACTGAACCGCAGCCGTCATTCTCACCCGCATTTGGTGAAGCTTTCTTGACCTTGCATCCAACAATGTACTCTAAAACCTTGGTGGCTAAAATGAAAGAGCATAATGCAAAAGCTTATTTGGTAAACACGGGATGGAATGGTACAGGAAAACGTATTTCTTTGAAAAATACAAGAGCTATAATTGATGCGATCATTGATGGAACAATTGACAGCTCAGCAACAGTTACATTGCCGTACTTGAATTTAACCGCTCCTACGAACTTACCTCATGTTGAAGAAGGATTGTTGGATCCAAGAAGTACTTATGCCAATGTTGCCCAGTGGGAAGAAAAAGCAAAAAAATTAACTGCTTTATATATTAAGTATTTCGAGCAATATACCACAACCGAAGAAGGCCAACGACTTGTGGCAGCGGGACCAAGTTTATAAATAAACAGGATGTCATTTGTAAGGGGAAAAGAAGTAACTTACCCCTTGCAAATGATATAAAAACACAAAGCCATGAACTGGATTGTCAATTTACTCACTCAGGAATCTATAGCGCAGACTATTATTATTTTTGGATTGGTTATAGCGCTCGGAATTTGGTTAGGAAGAATAAAGCTATTTGGTATATCCTTAGGGGTTACTTGGGTATTGTTTGTTGGAATCTTCTTTTCTTTTATGGGTATTACGCTTAATCATGAATTGCAAGATTTCTTAAAAGAGTTTGGGCTCGTTTTATTTGTATATACTCTTGGGCTCCAAGTAGGACCTGGATTCTTTGCTTCGCTTAATAAAAATGCATTAGTTTCAAATTATTTAGCTTTACTGATAGTGGGGCTAGGTGTTGCAACCACTTTATTACTCTTTACTTTTTCAGGAACTCCTATTTCTGTAATGACAGGAATAATGAGTGGGGCGGTCACAAATACCCCAGGTTTAGGAGCAGCACAAACAACTTTGACTAATTTGCATAGTACTGCTGCTGATAATTCAATGGTTACTTTGGCCTATGCGGTCGCTTATCCTTTTGGCGTATTTGGAATCATTCTTTCAATGTTACTACTTAAAAGACTGTTTAAGATTGATGTTGAAAATGAAATTCAAAAACACGAGGCTTTGGCTAACAATAGAGCTGATAAAGTGATTTCTAAACATTTAAAGTTAGAAAATCAGCAACTTGTGGGGAGCACCCTGCATACTATTTTTGAAATGTTGCCGACTTCAATAGTTGTCTCAAGGATTTATCAAAATGGAAAAATTAGTACTCCCACGTTAAAAGATACTTTGGCAGAAGGTGCCGTATTGCTTATAGTGGCTCCACAATATTTATTTGATAAGTTACATTTATTGATTGGTTCAGAAAGTCCGATGGATCTTAAAACTGCATTAGATAGTAATTTAGTCAGCAACCGCATCGTAGTAACTAACAAAGAGATTACTCATAAGCGATTAGGGGATATTCCTGAATTTAATGAGCATGATTTTACATTTACCAGGTTATCAAGAGCTGGTATTGAAATGGTTCCGAATGGGAATATAACCTTACAATTGGGGGATACAATTAAAGTAGTGGGGACCCAAGAAGGATTAAATCGCATTACAGGTATTTTGGGGAATTCTTTAAAACGATTGGAAGTGCCTGATCTTGCCCCTATATTCATAGGCATCGTCATTGGGATTATCTTTGGAAGTATTCCGTTTCAAATACCGAATATCCCTGTTCCTGTTAAAATCGGATTGGCAGGTGGCCCATTGATCATAGCTTTATTGCTGAGCCGATTTGGGAATAAATTGTATTTAAACAATTATACTACAACTAGTGCTAATTTAATGATTAGAGAATTGGGAATTACCTTGTTTCTTGCCAGTGTTGGACTTAGTAGTGGCTCAAAGGTCGCTGATGCTTTCGCTAGCGGGAATGGTTTAATTTGGATAAGTTTAGGTGTTTTAATCACTATTTTGCCATTACTTATCGTCGGCATTATCGCTTTTAAGTTTTGTCATAAATCATTCTTTGATGTTTGTGGACTATTAGCGGGAGCTTCTACCGATCCTCCTG
>CANFZC010000097.1 GCA_947451475.1 Flavobacteriaceae bacterium
AAAGAAAAGTAGTTTAGAACTACTTTTTCTTTTTGTGACGGTTAGCTCTCGCTCTTTTTTTACGCTTGTGAGTAGCTACCTTATGTCTTTTTCTTTTTTTACCACTTGGCATAAGTTCGGTTTTTTGTGATTAATAAATAAGTTTTATACTGCTACTTCAGTATTTGTTTTTACTGATTCTACGAATACTTTAGCAGGTTTAAATGCTGGAATGTTGTGAGCAGGAATTTTGATCGTTGTATTTTTAGAAATGTTTCTTCCTGTTTTTTCAGCTCTTGTTTTGATAATAAAGCTACCAAAACCTCTTAAATAAACATTGTCTCCTGTTTCTAAAGAAGTTTTTACTTCTTCCATAAACGCTTCAACAGTTGCTTGAACATCTCCTTTTTCAAGGCCTAATTTTTCTGAAATTTTCGCTACGATATCTGCTTTCGTCATTTTCTTTCGTATTTTAATATTATGTGTAATTTTTTGAGGTTGCAAATATATGAATTAAAAAAACAATATTTCAAGCATAATCTATTAAAATTTAATCACATAAAGATTTATTTTTGTACACTACTTTTTCCCTATGAAATTCTCCAACTTGTTAGTTCAATGGTATTTACAAAACAAACGTGATTTGCCTTGGCGAATAGATACCAATCCTTATACAATTTGGCTCTCCGAAATTATCTTGCAACAAACACGAGTTGCTCAAGGATTGCCATATTATTTCCGTTTTACAGAAGCATTTCCCACAGTCTTTGACTTAGCTAATGCTAGTGAACAAGAAGTGCTAAAATTATGGCAAGGATTAGGGTATTATTCTAGAGCTAGGAACTTACATAAAACGGCTCAGCATATTGCATTTGATCGTAATGGTGCGTTTCCAAAGGCTTATAAAGATTTATTGCAATTAAAGGGAGTTGGTGAATATACCGCTGCTGCAATCGCTTCCTTTTCTTACAATGAAGATGTACCCGTAGTCGATGGGAATGTATTCCGAGTATTATCGCGTTATTTTGGATTGGAAACTGATATTGCATCGGCGGGTGCGAAAAAAGAGTTTACTCTATTAGCTGCTGCGGTACTGCCGAGTGGAAGAGCGAATCTCTTCAATCAAGCCATAATGGAGTTTGGCGCTTTACAATGTGTACCGAAAAATCCAGATTGTCATCATTGTATTTTAAGTGATAGCTGTGTGGCCTTGCAAAAGAAACAAGTTGCGCTACTGCCGGTTAAATCAAAGAAAGTAAAAGTGACGCAACGGTTTTTTAACTATTTAGTTTTTTCTGATGATAATGAGCATACGATGATTCAGCAACGAATCGCTAAAGGGATTTGGTACAAATTAAATGAATTCCCATTACTTGAATCAAATGAAAATTCAACCTTAACCGATGTAATTGAATTAATAGAAAATCAAACTTTTATAAGGAATAAGATTTTGAATATTTCATTGCATAATTCTGACCCGATAGTGCATAAATTATCACACCAAAAGTTGTTTATTAGGTTTTGGCATGTTAAAGTATCAGGATTTATTGAAAATGGAATCGACTGGGAATCAGCACGAAAAATGCCTTTTCCGATCGTTATTTTTAATTTTATTTCCAATCAATGATTTTTTGATTCAAAAAAAGTAGTAAATTTGAAGGGAACAAATGCTTAAACGATGAATGGTACTCTAAATAAAGTGTTATTAATTGGTCACCTTGGAGATGATGTTAAAATGCATTATTTTGAAGGAGGAAATTGCATTGGTCGATTTCCTTTAGCTACTAATGAGGTTTATATTAACAAACAGACAAATGAACGGATAGCATCTACTGAATGGCATAATTTGGTAGTAAGAAATAAGGCTGCCGAAATTTGTGAAAAGTATTTAACAAAAGGTGATAAAATATATATAGAGGGGCGTATTAAATCCCGCCAATGGCAAGCGGAGGATGGGACTACAAAGTATACTACCGAAATTCAAGTAACCGAATTTACCTTTCTGACAACCAAAAAAGAAGTGGATGGGTTAAAAACCCCCCAGAATTTAGAGGCAAAGAATGCTACAATTGAAGCTCCAAATTCTACAAGCCCTGAAAATGACTTGCCGTTTTGATATTGTTTAACTAACCCATATACCATTGGACCCTGAGCCCAGTATTACTTTTTTCGCTACTTTAGATACTAAACTACTTTTTGGAATTATAGGAATAGTGTTTTTTTTGTTTTCATCGGCTATGGTTTCTGCTGCCGAAGTAGCTCTTTTTTCTCTTACATCCAAAGACTTAAAGACTTTGGAGGGAGAAGATGCCTCTAAAGCTGTATTGCTTTCAAAATTACTAAATCGTCCAAAAAAACTATTAGCCACTATTTTAATTGCGAATAATTTTAGTCATATAGGGGTCGTAATTATTTTTTCATTTGTTGGCAAATCACTTTTTTTGGCGATTAGTAATCCTTTGATTAAGTTTACGGCAGAAGTACTTTTAGTTACCTTTTTGATTCTTTTATTTGGAGAAGTATTACCGAAGGTATACGCTAGCAGAAACAATCTTAAGTTTTCTAAATTCATTGCTAGCCCTCTATCGTTGTTGGATAAATTACTTTCCCCTATTAGTATGCCAATGCGTGCTATTACCGTTTTTCTGCATGAAAAACTAGGCAAACAAAAAACTAATCTTTCGGTTGATCAATTATCTCAAGCATTGGAATTAACGTCAACGGAAGATACTTCTTCTGACGAACAAAAAATATTAGAGGGAATTGTTTCTTTTGGGAACACGGATACAAAACAAGTAATGAGTCCGCGTATCGATGTTTTTGGTTTAGAAATCGAAGAAACATTTGGTGAAATTTATCCTAAAATAGTTGATAAAGGCTATTCAAGAATACCCATATACCGTGAGAGTATTGATCAAATAGAAGGAATACTATTTGTCAAAGATTTATTGCCACACCTTCATAAAAAAGAGTTTGATTGGAAAAAATTAATGCGTGAACCTTTCTTTGTTCCAGAGAATAAAAAACTAGATGATTTGCTTAAAGATTTTCAACGGTTGAAAAGTCATTTAGCAGTCGTTGTAGATGAATATGGTGGAACATCCGGCTTAGTATCCTTGGAAGATGTAATAGAGGAAATTGTTGGGGATATATCAGATGAATTTGATGATGATAACATTAGTTATTCACAAATAGATGAAAAGAATTTTCTGTTTGAAGGAAAAATAAATTTAAAGGATTTTTATCGTATACTTGAGGTAGATGAAGTGGCTTTTGAAAATAGGAAAGGAGAAGCTGAAACTCTAGCCGGATTTATATTGGAAATATTAGGAAACTTTCCTAGAAAGGGACAAAAAATCCATTTTTCAACAGTATATTTCACTATCGAAGTAGTGGATAAAAAAAGGATTAAACAATTAAAAGTAACTCTTGAATAATTATAGAATGATTAGAAAATTTAGTGGTTTTTTATTGCTGTTATTATTGGTGCTTACAGAAAGTTGTAAAGATGATGTGCTACCGAAACCAGCTAGCCAACTTCGATTAGATTATCCGGTGGCAAAATACAACTCGTTTAGTAACCATTGTCCTTTTGCGTTTGAAATTAATGAAGATGCTGTTATTAGCGAAGAAAATAATTGCGGGTTTACGATTCATTACCCTAAAATGAAAGCTACTATTTATTTGACCTATAAAGCAGTTAATAAGGATATTGACTTTTTATTGCGTGATGCGCAAAACCTAACGTATAAGCTACATACTTTAAAAGCAGACCAAATCATAGAACAACCTTTTGTGAACCCAAATAATAAAGTGTATGGAATGTTTTATGATGTAACTGGAAATGCAGCAACCAATTCTTTATTTTATGCTACTGACAGTATCAAACATTTTATTACGGGTTCGGCCTATTTTTATGCAAAGCCAAATTATGATTCCCTATTACCAGCAGAAAGTTATGTGAAAAATGACATGCAACATTTGATGGAGACGATTAAATGGAAATAAAAAAGGAACTCAATTGAGTTCCTTTTTTATTTATCTGGTTTTGCGATTATCCTTTTCCGTTGGTCTTTACATCAGAGACCTTATAAGTCTCTCCATCTCCAGTAGATTCAACGGCTTTTACTATTTTTTCGGATGTTAATTTTGCTCCGTCAAAGTTTACAATAGCTTCTTTTTTATCAAAATCAACAGTTGCTTTTTGGATGCCATCCATTTTAGATAATTTGGTTTCAATAGTTTTTGCACAACCGATTGCACAAGTCATACCCTCTATTTTGAAACTAGCTGTTTCTGGTTTATGTACTACTGCGATCTCTTTATTTTCTGCTGAAGATTCATTTGTGGTTGGTTTGCTACCACTATCCTTGCAGCTAACGAGCAAAGAAGTAGCAAGGCCTAAGGTTATAATAGATTTGATAAGTTTCAAAATACGTAATTTTATTTTGTTGTGGTATTGCCTTTAAATCAGAGGCAAAACTAATGAAAAATAAAATTGATAGTTCTTAAAAAAAGCACAAAATTTGTAAAGGAAATTACAGGTATGAGAACACAACAATTGAAATGGATTATTTTATTGGTTTTAGCACTCATTTGGGGGAGTTCATTTATTCTAATAAAAAAAGGACTTTTAGGATTGAATCCTTTTCAGTTAGGATCATTGCGTATTATTTTTTGTGCTTTCTTTTTAATGCTTGTGGGGTTTAAAAGTTTGGCCTCAATACCGTTGCGTCAATGGAAATTTATAGCTGTGACCGCACTTTTTGGCACTTTCATTCCGGCTTACCTCTTTGCTATCGCTGAAACAAAGGTGAGTAGTTCCATCTGTTCCATATTAAATTCGTTAACTCCTTTGAATACATTAGTATTGGGTTCGGTGTTGTTTGGATTAAATTTTAAAAGGAATCAATTTATTGGAATTATCACGGGATTGGTTGGGACTGCGCTATTGATTTTTATGGGAACTCATAAAGAGGGAAGTGAAAATGATTACTATGCTATATTAGTATTGATAGCAACGCTATGTTATGCGACGAATGTAAATTTGATTAAAAAGTACTTGTCAGATGTTAAGCCTTTGAGCATTACTACAGGAAACTTTGTAGTGATGTTGGTTCCTGCTATTTTAATTTTATTTCTAACCGATTTTACTACAAAAATGATTGTGCCTACTACACAGCATGCGATGCTGTTTGTTTTGGTATTGGGGATACTAGGGACAGGAGTAGCAAACGTATTGTTTTACAAATTAATCCAAATTTCGTCACCCATATTTGCATCATCTGTGACTTATCTTATTCCGATTGTAGCCTGTATATGGGGAATGGTGGATAATGAAATGTTGAATTCCTTCCAATTACTTGGGGCGTTTGTTATTTTGATAGGAGTTTATTTGGCTAATAAAAAATAAAAAAGCCCTGATATTCAGGGCTCTTTTGTGACTTATTTTGAAGAATTAATTATTGAAAATCAGCATCAATAACTCCTTCGTTAACTTTCACGTCAGACATTTTGATGTCTAATTCAATACCAACATTAAGTATGGTATTATATGGGAACTTAACTCCTTTTACTACACGATAGTCGTTAAAGGTGGTAACACGAGTCATTTTTTGACCTCCTTTTTCTTCAGTTGAAGATTCACCTGATTTTAATCCGGTTTTAACATCAAAGTAATAAGTAGTATCTCCGTCAACAACTGCATAAGCGTCATTTCCATTGAAAGGTTCGATACCTGTTACTTTTACCCCCGCTTTTGTTACTAGTAAAGTTTCGTTGAACAATACTGATTCCTCTTTCATTTTGGCTAAATCTTCACCTTCCATTACTTTTTTCTGACCTTGTTGTGTCATGTAACCAGTAGTACCATTGAAAGCTTGTTTCATTAAACTCATTCCAGGCATAGATAATTCAGTCATCATTCTTCCTTTAACATCTAATTTTTGAGAATACGTTAAAGGAGATGGAATTTGTGGAATTGAAGTAGAACCTGCATAAGAAACAGACTTAATTGTTTTTATGGCTTTATCACCTCCAATTGCGGTTACATAACTATCTACGATTGTTTTTACAGTAATTCCTGCAGGAACTGCTTTTTTCATTGCTGGTTTTTCAGTAGGATTACCAAATTTATCAAAGTAGAACATTGGGATTTTTAGTTTTTCCAATCCCGCAATTACTTCAGATCCTTTACCAGTGATAACGATTCGTAAATTATCCGCTAAGAAATATTTGTTAGCTACTCTCATGATATCATCAGCAGTTACTGCATTGATGTTTTTGATGTAGTTTTCATAGAAATCAGCCGGTAAGCCTTCTGTTTCAATGTTTAACGCATAACGAGCAACGGTTGCTGGTTTTTCAACTTGCATAACAAAACGACCTATGTATCCTGCTTTTACACTATTTAACATTTCATCAGTAACTTTTTCTGTTCTGATTTTGTTCAATTCTTTTAAAGACTCAACAACAGAGCTGTCTGTAACTGCGTTGCGCACCTGAGCATTAGCTTTGAATTTACTGAACATAAATTTGTCAAAACCTACACTAGAACGAGCTCCATATGTCCATCCGTGTTTTTCTCTTAAATTCATGTTTAAGTAACTGTTGAAGTCACCACCAAATACTTGGTTTGCCAAAATAACTGGGAAAAAGTCGGGATCTGACATTTTTAAGTTAACCGTGTTGATTAATGAAATTTCAGATTGTACGGCGTTTGGCATGTCCACAAAGTTGATTTGTGTGTATTGTACATTGCTTGGGTTAGAATATTCCAATCTTGGAGCAGTTGCTTTTACCCATGAACTAAATAGTTTTTCAACCATTTTCTTTACTTCTTTAGTTTTAACATCGCCGACAACAACCAAATAAGCATGTTCTGGAACAAAATAAGCCCCGTAATTATTTTTAACATCTGCCAAAGAAACATTATTAATAGTTTCTTCTGTTAAATATTCTCCAGAAGGATGATTTTTGCCATAAGCTAAAACGTTTTCTACCCTTCCAGCAACTACAGAAACATTTTTTTCTTGTGTTTTCAACCCTTCGATTAATTTGTCTTTTTCTTTATCAAATTCTTCTTGAGTAAAATTAGGTGTCAATGCACCTTCAGCCATCAACTCTAAAATTCTTTTAGAATATTTTGATAATCCACTTGCCGAGGCACCTGAAGAATAGAAATTAATACTGGCTCCTAAAAAGTCAATCTCTTCATTAAATGCATCTTTAGATGTTTTAATTGAACCATTTCCGATCAAGCTACTTGTTAAATCATCAGTTCCTTTTTTGTTGCCTTCGGCATAAGGTGCATTGTCAATCGATAAACTAAAAGAAACTCTAGGTAGTTTGTGATTTTCAACTACTAAAACTTTCAAGCCGTTTGGCAATGAAAAGGTTTCTGGCTTCTTAATATTGATAGATGGAGAAGGGCCTGGTTTTGGTTGTGTTCTGTCTTGTGCTTGCATAATAAAAGTTAAAAACAAGCTTGATAATACTATAATTGATTTTTTCATTGTTGTAAGTTTATTTGTTTTCAGCTTTGTCTTTTGCAGGAACATAATCCAAAATCAAACGTTGATTTGGATTTAAGTATTTTTTAGCGATATCTCTAATTTCTTCTCGAGTGATTGAACGATACATTTCAATTTCAGTGTTGATTAAGTTAACATCACCATACAATAAGTAGAAAGAAGCTAAGTTCTCTGCTACTCCTTCAATTGAAGAGTTGCCATCTACATAATTGTTTTCGTTGATGTTTTGTAACTTTTGGAAATCTTTTTCAGAGATTAAGTCGGTTTGTAATTTAACCACTTCCTCATCAATTTCTTTTATTAAGTCAGCTGAAGTAAAATCACCTTGGGGCATTCCATATAGAATATATTGACCATAGTCTTCTTGACTATAGTTGA
>CANFZC010000098.1 GCA_947451475.1 Flavobacteriaceae bacterium
CTCCAAAAAGCGCAACACAACAAAATAAACCTATAACTCAAATCCCATAACTCATAACTCATAACTCATAACTCAAAACCCAACCACCTTCGTCTTAATACTTAATTCTTAATACTTAATACTGCAAAAAACCTCCAGTTCATTACCCTGAAGGTTCATTTCAAAAAAATTATCAAAAAACTTTACTTTAACTTTATTGTCTAATAACTCTAACGGTTTTAATGGCATCGCCTTGAGTAAGGGTTATGGTATATAAGCCTGCAGGATAGGTATTTCCAAAGGATACCTCACTTAATGCATTGGGCAATACCTCCTGTTGTTCAATCAGTCTTCCAGTGATATCATGCACCATAAGATGCACTACCGCTTCTTTAGAACTCGTAAGAGCCAAATTAAACGCATCGATATACGGATTCGGATAAACCACAGCTTCTAACGCTTGGGTGTCTATTGGAGCTGCTTTACCAGGGCCACAATCATAATAATACAATGTAATTGGCGAATTATACACTGATGTGCCACAAGAATTAGTGAACTTAGCTCTATAATAATTCACACCAACAGTCGGAGCCGTAACAGTCAACGCACTAGACGTTTCCCCTACGATATCAGTATAACCCGAGGTGGTACTAGTCGTAGAGACTTGCCATTGAATAGCGCCGTTATAACCTGCAGTCAATGTCAATACTTTAGAAGCATCTGAAGTGCACAAGGCCGTAGCAGCCGTTTTACCCGAAGGTACCGTAACATTTGCCGTAGCGGGTTTAGAAAGCGCCTGAGGTATGATGGAAACCACCGCCACATCGGTATAAATCGTGGATAACTCAGCACAATTACCTACGCTCACTCTCACTCTGTAAGCGACTGGCAAACTAAGATTTCCCGTATTCAAAGTCGAAGTATGGTTAGTCGTTGGGGTCCAAGTCGGATTAGCACTGCTATAATTAGTCGACTTTTCCCAAGTAATGGCACCATTAGCAACCACGTTCAAAGTCAAGCCGGTTCCTCTGCAGATTGTGCTGTTGGCCGGACTAATACCCGCGCTCTGTGCGGTGTCTCCAGTCATACAACTGACTACATTAGAATAGGTTTTCGAACAAAATCCACTGGTTACTTTAGCTCTGAAATAGGCAGGTGCGTTTAGATTCCCTACAACATAAGTAGGCTGTGTAGCACTTACCGAAGTCGTCTGAAATGGATTATTAGGCGAATTGTCACCCGCAGTTGGGGCTTTATCAAATTCTACACCGTCTTTGGAGGTTTCCCACTGTATCGTTCCTGTATAGCCACTCAATTGCAAGGTCGTAAAACTAGTAGCACACATCGTGCCGCCACCCGTTACCGTACCTCCTACACTGATAGGATCTACTTTTAATATTTTAACAGCAGTGTTAGCCACAGCGCCACAGGTATCGTCGGTAACGACAACTTTATAATAGCGTTTACTACTTGCATTCGCCGAGGTCAACGTGTAGCTATCTCCTGTCTCTCCAGGTAGGGCCGTATAGACTCCCGAAACGCTAGACGACGATACCCATTGCAAGGACGAACCGATATAGCCCGTTACTTGAAAGGATATATCCTGACCCGTACATACAGAGGGCGCCGAAACAATAGTCCCTGCTTTTACAGGATCCAGTATTACGAGATTGGCCGAATTAGAGGTTATAGTTCCACAACTTCCCCCGCCGATGATCACTCGGTATTGAGTACCAACAAGGGGCAAGATGCTATTAGCACGGGTAACACCCAAATTTGCGGTAGTGTAATTACTGTAAACAGCTCCTGCATTAGCAGCCGTTATAGTAATCCAAGCCGGATTCAAATTGGTGGGTTTAACCACCCGGTATTGCCACTGATAAGTAGGCGCCGCAGCATCGGTCGCAACCGAAACCATGGTGCTCGAACCAATCGCCGGACATAACAAAGCGGTATCTGGTTGTGTGATTGTGGTACATTGACCCAATAGAGAAGTGAAACTTCCAAAACACATCAACACTAGCATAGTAAGTACTGTTTTTTTCATAATATCAGTATTTTAAGCAGTGTAGTTACACTGTTGCTAACAAACTATTTATTAAATAGCGTTAATTATTAATCAGTTAAATTTTGACAGTAATAGACTTGGGGACTATTAGTACTACAAATTTATAAGCATTTTAGTAAGAATGTAGATAAATGACCCATATTATCGATGAAATACATCTTTTATGATTATTTTGTAAGTATTATCTTTTTAATATTATGTAAGGATTTAGTCAAAAGTTTATTCCTACTAGCTCAAAATGAGGCAGATATTAACACAAACTTTATATTTTGTATAAGAAATTCATGCCGCTATATTCACTATTTTTGCCTAAAAAACTACTATGGCCCGTTTCGAAGAGAATAATTTACCCAAAGCCAAACTGAATGCCAGCTCCTTAAACAAAGCGGTGCTCATCTTCAAGTATGCCGAAAATCATAAGTGGAAGTTCTACGTTGGCTTAGTTTTCCTACTCATGACCGGAGCCACGGCCCTAGCCTTTCCTAAATTAATGGGAATGCTTGTCGATTGCGTAAAGAATAAAGATACTACCCAAGCCAATACCATCGCGCTGACCTTAGTCGGGATCCTGTTCCTACAATCATTCTTCTCGTTCTTCCGCCTATCACTCTTCGTAAATTTCACCGAACATACCCTAGCCAACATCCGTCTAGCCCTCTACAGTAATTTAGTGAAACTGCCCATGAGCTTCTTTTCACAAAAAAGGGTGGGCGAACTCAACAGCCGCATCAGCTCCGACATCACCCAAATACAAGATACGCTTACTAGTACTATAGCCGAGTTCCTAAGACAGTTCATCCTAATCATCGGAGGCGTCGCCCTCTTAGCTACCCAAAGTTTCAAATTAACGCTAATGATGCTTTCCATCGTGCCTATCGTTGCGGTAGCGGCAGTAATCTTCGGACGCTTCATTAGAAAGTATTCCAAAAACGTACAGGACAAAGTGGCCGAAAGCCAAGTCATCGTAGAGGAAACTCTCCAAGGAATCAGCAACGTAAAAGCCTTTGCCAACGAATGGTACGAAATCGCACGATACAAAGGCAAAATCCACGAAATAGTCAAAATAGCCATCAAAGGAGGTAAATACAGAGGCTACTTCGCTTCGTTCATCATCTTCTGCCTCTTTGGTGCCATAGTGGCCGTAGTTTGGTATGGTGTAACCCTAAGCATTCATGGCGAAATGAGTGTGGGCCAACTCATATCATTCGTCCTCTATTCTACCTTCGTGGGGGCCTCATTTGGAGGGATAGCAGAATTGTATGCCCAAATCCAAAAGGCCGTAGGTGCCACCGAAAGGGTATTCGAACTGTTAGAGGAAACACCAGAGAAAATCAATTCCCTGCAAAATAAAACAACCGCCAAGATAGAAGGCAACGTAACCTTCAAAAATGTTTCCTTCTCCTATCCTTCTCGTCCAGAGATTCAGGTGTTAAAAGACGTAAGCTTCACAGCCAATCACGGTCAAAAGATAGCGATCGTCGGACCCAGCGGTGCCGGGAAGTCAACCATATCATCCCTCCTATTGCGCTTCTATGATATCGATGGAGGCCAAATACTGATTGATAACAAAAACATCTACGACTATGACCTCGAACAGCTAAGAGGAAACATGAGTATCGTTCCCCAAGACGTCATCTTATTCGGCGGAAGCATCAGAGAAAATATAGCCTATGGCAAACCCAACGCCACCGAAGCCGAAATCCTAGCCGCAGCTAAACAAGCCAACGCACTCGACTTTGTAAACGGCTTCCCTGAGCAATTCGACACCTTAGTGGGCGAACGGGGTATCAAGCTCTCTGGAGGGCAACGCCAACGCATCGCAATCGCTAGAGCGCTTCTAAAGAATCCTAGCCTATTAATCCTAGATGAAGCAACTTCTTCTCTAGACAGTGAAAGCGAAAAGCTAGTACAAGAGGCCCTAGAAAACTTAATGCACGGCAGAACGAGCATCATCATAGCCCACCGCCTTTCTACCATTAGAAGTGCCGATGCCATCTTAGTCCTAAACGAAGGTAGAATAGCCGAAAAAGGAACCCACAAAGAACTACTCGAAATAGATAACGGTATCTATAAAAACTTAAGCAACTTGCAGTTCAGCGAGTACTAAGCACCAAATCAAGAATGGCAAAAGAATCACATTGGAAAAAAGGCAGAGGTAAATTAGGGGTACTCCAACCACTTCTAGGCAAATGGATTGCCCAAACGGATTCGCCTATGGGGATGGTACAATGTACTCGCGAATTTAAAGCCGTTCTAAACGGTAATTATATCGAGTTGGATGCCTTGTGGGAGTTTGGTACCAAAAGTTATGTAGAGAAGGCTATAATAGGCTTAAATGAGGACAAACTAACGTTCTGGTCGTTCACCTCCGACGGAAAGAAGTCAGTGGGCCAACTAGCAGATGGTACCGATATACACCCTCAAGCACTCTGCTTCGAAGCACAAATGCCCGCCGGTCTAGCCCGAATGATCTATTGGCCCGATGCCGATAGTGGTTTCCACTGGGCCGTAGAAAGTAAAGTCAAAAAGGGCTGGAACCGCTTCACCCAACACCACTACCAAAAACACCCATAAAAAAGTCCCTTCTTAAAGGGACTTTTAGGTTTTATAGGGAATACGTATTACTTTTTAAATTTAGCAACACCCTCTTTCAACCACTCCAAATATGTAGCAATGTCTGGAGTGTATGGAACAGGAGTGTTTAATTGGTTTTCATTTAGATCTAATAAGACATAATAAGGCCTTGCATTATTTTTAAATCTAAGAATCTGGAACTCACTCCATTTTTGTCCTATGGTACTTATTACATTACCACTTTCTTTTGAAACGTATTGTTCGCTTTTAGGTAATTCAGTTCTATCATCACAGTACAAGGAAATTAATACTATATCATTCTTTAAAATAGATAAAACCTTTTCATCCGTCCATACATTGCTTTCCATTAATCTACAATTCTGACAAGCTCTTCCAGTGAAATCAATCAATACTGGTTTATTAATTTCCTTCGCATAAGCTAAACCGGTCGCATAATCTTCGAAGGAAATTATACCGTGTGGTCCTAAAGCAGCTCCTTTTGGCAATTGCTGTGGATCAGCGTTACCCGCAGCAGCTACTCCTCCAATTCCTACTGGACTCTCACTGTAAGTTTGAGGTGGCGTAAAGGCACTAACAATTTTCAATGGTGCACCCCATAATCCGGGAATTAAATAAATAGTAAATGCTAAGGTTACTAAACCAAATAGCATTCTACCTACAGATATATGACTCATCGGACTATCATGAGGTAATGTTATTTTACCAAATAAATATAAAGCCATTATTCCAAATATGGCAATCCAAATAGCAATAAAGATTTCTCTCTCTAAGTAATGCACTTGTAAAACTAAATCGGCATTCGATAAAAATTTAAAGGCTAATGCTAATTCAATAAATCCAAACACAACTTTTACTGTATTTAACCATCCTCCAGATTTAGGTAAATTTCCTAATAAGTTTGGTGCTAATGCAAAGAACATAAAAGGCAATGCCAAACCTAATCCAAAACCAAACATAGCCAAAGACAAGATAGTAGCTCCTCCATCAGAATTCAATGAAGTTCCAAAAACAAATCCTAACGCAGGGCCTATACAAGAAAATGAAACAATAATAAGTGTCAATGCCATAAAAAAGATACCAAGCATCCCACCAGTATTAGAGGCATTATCTACTTTATTAGCAAATTTATTAGGAATTGTTATCTCAAATGCTCCAAAAAATGAAATGGCAAAGACTACAAAAATTACAAAGAAGAACAGATTCAAATAAACATTGGTACTTATGTTAGAAAAGATTCCTCGGTCAATTCCTTCCAATAAATGAAAAGGAATCGTGATAAGCACACAAATAACTACAATACATAATCCATAAAACAATGCATTAAATCTTCCCTTTGATTTATTCTTTGATTGCTTCAAAAAGAAACTAACGGTCATTGGAATCATTGGAAAAACACAAGGCGTAATCGTAGCTAACATTCCTCCGAAAAACGCAAATAGAAATATAGACCACAATCCCTTTTTCTCCTCTTTTTTAGGAGCACTTACTACCGCTTTAGTCACGGCGGCGGTTGCTTTTACCGTAGTATCTTTTACAGGAGCACTAGCGACAACAGCAGCGGTGTCTGCAGTCACTACTTCAGGAGTAGCCGCGGCAGTAGCAGTCATAGTGGGTAAGGCAAACGTAAATTGCTTAGTGTCATTAATACAAACTTGTTTACAAACTTGGTAGTCAATCCCGCCCTTAATACTAGTAAGTTTAGGATTGGTAACCTTTACTTTCTGCGTAAACGTTACCTTGGTTTCAAAGTAATACTCGTCAACACCAAACACATCGTTGAAATGCTTCTTATACGGACTCTCCTTTGTCTTCCCTACCAATTCATAATTCCCCTCCGCCTTATCAAAGGTAAAGACCGCAGACAAGGGTCCACCATCAGGGGTATACTGAGAATACATATGCCAATCCGCATCTATTTTCCCTACCATAACTAAGTTAAACTCAGTATCCGATAGCTTTTCGACTTTAGAGGTCCATTTTACAGGTTTGACAATTTGAGTGGTTCCTTTGGCAAACGCCAATAACAGCAATAGGGTTACGAATAATTTGTTCATTCTTGAAGTTGTATTTGTAGAATTTTAGTGGTTTGTTTTATTATTTTAAAGCGATCATCTGCACGTTTTCCAATGACCCAAACAATTTGGTTATCAGAACATAAAAGCCATGTATTTGATTTATCCAATAAAGACAGTTTTTCATCCTTAAAGTACTTACTCAGCTTCTTTTTACCCAACATCCCCAAGGGAAAAAAAACATCGCCTTTTTGCCATTTTCTAATCTGTAAAGGGTATTGTAGCAAACTTTCATCAACAAATATAGTATTAGTTGAGGGATCAGTTATGTCGTCTACTAGACAAAACTCCAATTTTAAGGGAATTTTAACGACACGCTCGTCGGCTTGTACCCAAAAGACCTCTTTGGGTTCTTGTCGCTGAGGATATACGATAAGTTGCTCTCTATCTTTTAAAAGGACATGGGTTTCACTCAAAACGCGCTTCCCCGATTGCCCTGTAGTCAATTCATAAATAACCTCCCAGTCCGTAAAGCCTAGCGGACGCAACCAATGGTATAAATAGGCCTTAAAATTAGAATAGCTTTGCAAGCTACTCAAATCAATTCTTAACTGATCGTCTAACTCCTCTACTACTTTTTCATAGACAAAGGTAGAAGCATCCGCGACCATCGATTGCGCTTGCTGCAAATGGGCTAAGGTTGCTTCAAAGGAGTTTAAGAGTGAGGGATTAAGTTCCTTCAATACAGGAACTACGTGATGGCGCAGTTTATTGCGCAAATACTTATCCGAAGCATTGCTACTATCCTCACGCCAAGGCAGTTTATGGGCTTGAGCAAAAGTTTCAATTTCATTACGGGAAAAGACTAATAGGGGACGAATTATTGTATCATTTTGCTCGGGTATGCCAGTAATACCATCCAAGCCCGTTCCTCTGGTAATATTGATTAAAAAGGTTTCCAAACTGTCATCCAAATGATGCGCCGTCAATACATAATCATAATCATGATTTAACATGATGGTCTCAAACCATTCATAACGGAGTTTGCGCGCTACAACTTGTATCGACAACTTATGCTCTTGGGCAAAGGCTGCGGTAACAAACTTTTCTATAAATATCGGTCGGTGTAAAGCGTCGCATATATCCTTCACAAACTGCTCGTCGGCATCGCTTTCATCGCCTCGCAATTGGAAATTACAATGCACTAC
>CANFZC010000099.1 GCA_947451475.1 Flavobacteriaceae bacterium
ATTGCAGTCATCACTAATGGTTATGACGTCGAGCAAGTAACCAAGCAACCATTGGATGCAAAGTTTACCATGGCTCATATTGGATCTTTTCTCTCGGAAAGAAATCCGAGGATATTATGGGAAGCTTTACAGGAATTGGTTGCTGAAAACAATGACTTTAAAAACGACTTTGAATTGAAGTTGATGGGAGCCACTAGTCAAGAAATACTGGACACCATAGCTGAATTTAAGCTATTAGACTATGTTCGAAATTTAGGCTATGTATCCCATGAAGAAGCGGTGGAGCACCAGCGTAAATCACAGGTCTTACTGTTGATTGAAATTGATTCGGAAGACACTAGGAGTATTATTCCTGGTAAGTTGTTTGAGTACATGGTGTCTGAGCGACCGATTGTTGCTCTAGGCCCAAAAGGTTCTGACTTTGCTGAAATTATTACTTCCACCAATACGGGAGTATTCTTTACCTATCATGAAAAGGAGCCACTAAAAGCCCTTCTTTTTAAGTACTATCAAGAATATCAGAAGCAAAGTTTAAAAGTACATGCTGTAGGATTACAACAGTATTCTAGAAAGAGTTTGACTGAAAAACTTTCCAACCTTATTTCTCCTAAATCGTAACGCAAAATGGGCATTGTACAACGTCAATCAATTAAAAACACTATAATCACCTTCATTGGATTTGGGGTTGGTGCTATTAATGCCTTGTTCTTATATACTCTTTTTTTAGAAAAAGAACATTATGGCATTGTAAACACAATCCTTTCTGGGGCTAATATTATGATGCCCTTAATGGCTTTTGGGGCTCAAAATACTTTAATACGTTTCTTTTCCCATTATAAAACACAAAAAGAGCGCGATGAATTCTTGACCTTCATGCTGGTGCTCCCCTTGGCCTTAATCATTCCGTTAGGGTTAACTTTTTACGCATTATACGAACCTATTTCGCACAGTTGGATTAAAGAAAACCCGACATTAAAACCTTTCTTTTGGTTGATCCCTGTTATTGGCTTATTCATGGCCTATTTTGAAGTCTTTTATGCCTGGGCAAAAGTACATATGCAATCGGTTATTGGGAATTTTATTAGTGAGGTTCTAGTAAGGGTTATTGTCATGATATTACTGTTTGGCGTCCATTATGGTTTTATCAATAAAGACACCTTTGTTTATTGTGTAGCCCTAGCCTATTTAGCGCAGCTGATCGGAATGAAACTATATGCGCTATCGGTTAAAATGCCTGTATTGCGTTTTGTAGTGCCTGAAAACATTAAAGATATTGTAAAATACTCCTTATTCATTATTGTATCGGGTGGTGTTGCGGTAATGCTTATTGATTTTGATAAAGTAATGATTCCACGGTATTTGCCTGTTAGTCAGAATGCCTTATATTCGGTTGCCATATTTATTTCCACTGTTATTGCAGTACCTAGCAGGGCTATGACGCAAATTACAGCCCCAATTACAGCCCGATTGATGGTTGAAAAGAAGTATGATGAACTTAATGAATTGTATAAAAAAAGTGCTATTAACCTTCAAGTGATTGGTGGTTTTATTATGCTGTTGATTTTTGTAAACATTAAAGAAATGTATCATTTAATACCGAAAGATTACAGTGGTGGAATAGCGGTCGTATTTATGATTGGAATTTCTAAATTCTATGATGTAATGCTAGGAAACAACAATTCTATTATTGTTAATACACATTATTATCGCACGGTATTACTGTTTGGTGTTTTTACTGTGGTGTTGATGATTGTATTGAATGTGATTTTTATTCCTTTGTATGGTATTGAAGGTTCTGCCTTTGCTACGTTACTAACGGTAGCTATTTATAATACGATCAAACTATTCTTTGTTGTTAAGAAAATGGACTTGTATCCCTTTACTAATAAAACGCTATCCTCATTAGCTATCATAGCCGGTTGTTTTTTACTCTTTTACTTTTGGGATTTTCACTTTACTACCCTACTTAACATCGTATTAAAATCGGCATTGGTTAGCAGTTTTTATGTAATCTTAATCTATAAGACACAGCTTTCTGAAGAAATCAATAAAGTCCTTGACAGATATATAAGAATCATTAAACTGTAAAAAGAAAAAACCGTCTCGAGAGACGGTTTTTCAGGTGTTTGATTTATTCTTGTTTTTGACGTTTTATGTATACAAATCGTAGGCTAACGATTGATTGTGTAATGCTTACAGCGTAAAACTATACTTTTATTTACAGGCTCAACTATTAATCCGACAACTTACCTTAAAACTCGTTTAAAACAGTTTTTCTAGTAATCTGCTGCACTTCATCGATTATTTTAAAGCCAGGAAACAACCATCAATTTTGATTAAAATAACAAAGGTTAACGAATTTAGAAACCAAGGCTAAAATGTTCTTAATAACCTTTGATAACTAATATTGAAAACTTTTGCCTTTAGCAAAAAATAAAATTACTTTTGAACACGATTAATTTTAACTACAAACAATGGCTAACATTCAACAACTACAAGATTTTACAACACAAGTTCGTCGAGACATTCTTCGAATGGTACATGCTGTGAATTCGGGACATCCAGGAGGTTCTCTTGGTTGTGCAGAGTTCTTAACAGTACTTTACCAACATCAAATGAAAAGAAATGCAGGTTTCAATATGGATGGTTTGGGAGAAGATTTATTCTTCTTGTCAAACGGTCACATTTCACCTGTCTTCTATAGCGTACTAGCTCGAAGCGGCTATTTTCCGGTACCAGAATTGGGAACCTTTAGAAAACTAAATACCCGTTTACAGGGACACCCTACTACTCATGAAGGGCTACCGGGAGTGCGCGTGGCCTCTGGGTCATTAGGACAGGGCTTATCCGTTGCTATTGGAGCGGCACAAGCCAAGAAACTTAATGGGGATGATCATCTTATCTATGCCTTATTGGGTGATGGAGAGTTGCAAGAAGGACAAAATTGGGAAGCGATCATGTATGCTTCTGCCAAAAATGTGGATAATTTAATTGCTACTATTGATTATAATGGTCAACAAATCGATGGTTCTACAAAGGATGTTTTGAATATGGGCAATATGAAAGCTAAATTTGAAGCCTTTGATTGGGATGTTGTTGAGATTACTGAAGGCAATTCTATTGAAGCAATCATCGGTGGTTTAAACGAAGCTAAAAGTAGAACTGGAAAAGGAAAACCAGTATGTGTTTTATTGCATACCGTAATGGGTAATGGAGTTGACTTTATGATGCACACCCATGCTTGGCATGGTAAAGCACCTAATGACGAACAATTAGCTAACGGATTGGCACAAAATCAGGAAACTTTAGGAGATTATTAATTTATATTGAAAAGGTCAATACTAATACTAATCATTTTTGTTAGTCAAAACGTTTTTTGCCAGGAATATTTTTTTGATTATCAGTCAACCTATGAATATCGTGTACATGAAAATGATACTGTTTTCTCAAAAATCATTACTCTCGGAAATTCGTCTACTGAAGATTATGTTTTGAGAATTCTATTTGACAGCAAAAAGATTAAGTATGAGTCTATTATTGATTTTACGAAAAATGAAGATTTCCAAATTCATAATTTAAAAGAAGAACTAGAGATTGATAGTAACCTCACTGTTGATAGTGGACGACCATTAAAAGTTAAAGATTGCGATGATTACACTAATAAATATAATGTAGAATACGTGAAAGTTAATGGTATAAAGGTTATCAAAATCACAAGGTATAAAAACAAAAAGAAGAACAAAGTTATCAATGAATGTATTATTTATACGAAACCAACCGACATCACCAAAAATCAGCATTTTAGTTTTCCTACGTTAATCTTTCCTCTGCGATGCTCTAAATTCAAACTGGAAAATGAAGATGTTTTTAGTGAAGTTAATTTTATAGAAAATAATAAAGAAGTACATTTTTACAAACTGATTGATTTTAAATCAATTAATTTAAAAATTAAATTATAAAATGAAAAAATATACAAACACAGGAAGTAAAGATACCCGTTCCGGTTTTGGAGCAGGAATGACTGAATTAGGACAAACCAATGAAAATGTAGTAGCACTATGTGCTGATTTAATTGGATCCTTGAAATTTGATGATTTCAAGAAAAACCATCCCGAGCGCTTTTTCCAAATTGGAATTGCAGAAGCAAATATGATTGGGATTGCAGCAGGATTAACGATAGGTGGTAAAATACCTTTTACGGGAACCTTTGCTAATTTCTCTACGGGCCGTGTATACGATCAAATCCGTCAATCCGTTGCGTATTCAGATAAAAATGTAAAAATCTGTGCTTCACATGCTGGATTAACTTTGGGTGAAGATGGTGCCACTCATCAAATATTAGAAGACATCGGTTTGATGAAAATGCTTCCAGGGATGACCGTAATTAATACTTGTGATTACAATCAAACCAAAGCAGCTACTATTGCATTAGCAGCGCATCATGGACCGGCCTACTTGCGGTTTGGCCGACCAGTTGTACCTAATTTCATGCCTGCTGACGAACCTTTTATCATTGGAAAAGCAATCTTATTAAATGAGGGTACTGATGTTACAATTGTTGCAACGGGACACTTAGTTTGGGAAGCTTTATTGGCTGCAGAAGCTTTGGAGGCTAAAGGTATTTCGGCAGAAGTGATTAATATTCATACCATCAAACCTTTGGATGAAGAGGCTATTTTGAAATCGGTTGCTAAGACCGGTTGTGTAGTTACTGCTGAAGAGCACAATATTTTAGGAGGATTGGGAGAAAGTGTGGCTAGAGTATTAGCAAAAAACAATCCTAAACCACAAGAATTTGTTGCGGTTAATGACAGTTTTGGAGAAAGTGGTACACCAGAGCAATTAATGAACAAATACCATCTTAATAACGAAGCGATAGTAGCTGCTGTTGATAAAGTCTTGAAGAGAAAATAAGTTGTCATAAATAAAAAAAGCCGCTCTTTGAGCGGCTTTTTTTTATGTCTATAGGTCATTAAAAACAGGCAGGGTCTCTATGTTTTTTGAGGATACTTGTACCTCCGCAAGTTGGAATTTGATCGAACGGGAACGCTATACCCGTTGCAGGGTTTTTGATTTCATTCTTAGTTAATGTCTTATCTCCATCATCATCAATATCATAAAAATCGGGCTTTTCATCTCCATCAGTATCGTCAGGATTTACCAGTCCGGTTTTTAAAATATTTACATATCCATCTGGTCCGTCAGTAGTAATAGTAACCTGTCCTGCTTCATTAACCGTTGAAGTATTAAAATCTTCTAAATAAGAAGGAATCCCATCAACATCTTGATCTTGTCGTTCAATTTCACACAATTTAAAACTAAAAACAAGGGGTGAGTAGGAAGGTATTCCTCCAGTAGAACTAGAAAAATAGGCTAATCCTGATGGAATAAATAGTACTCCTGCACCAAATCCGAAATAGGAAACAGTACCGTCAGTATTACTGGAGTAGGTACCTGTTTTAAATTGGGGAAATATTTCACTCCAACCTCTGATTCCCGTAAACAAATCGATCGCAATTGGTGTTTTCTTCTCTTGGAACAGCTTTGATAAGTAACTTACTGTTTCAGGGGTAGTCGAAGTATCGGTATTCTTATAGATGTATTCACCATGATAGGCAGCAAAAACTTTGTCAACATTACAAGGTGACTTACTATTTGTTCCAGAGCCTTCACGGAGTTTTAAGTAATAGATTTTATAGGTTACTATTTCTTGATCCGTTCCTTGAGGAACATTAACAAAACGGGTTTGGACAGGATACTCTGTTTGATCCCAAATCGACACTTGAGTACCACCTGTTGGAATAAGCGTAAACGTTACATCCTGATCATCATCGCCTCCAGGATTATTGACTACAGTCATGTAATGCGATTTCATAAACTCTTCAATATTTGTCATATCGGTATCTCTTTGCACTTTGTAATCACGAAGTGGTGCTACACTGCTGTCACTTTTAGAACATGAGATGACTGTTAAGCAAAGGAGAAATAAGACAATCGACTTGAAAAAAATATTCATTTTATTTGATTTTTTGAGCTCGCAAGATACAATATTGATTTATTTTTGTAAACAATTTAACGTTGATTTTGGAAAAAAAATGAGAGTGGATAAATATCTTTGGTGCGTGCGCTATTACAAAACTAGAAACATGGTAACGGAGGCCTGCCGAAAAAATCAAATTACCGTAAACGGTCAGGTTGCTAAGGCTTCACGAGATGTTTTTCCTTTGGACAAAATTACCTTTAGAAAAGATCAAATTATCTATACCATTACCGTATTGGATATTCCCCTTAACCGGGTAGGTGCCAAATTGGTTGATATTTATAGAAAAGATGACACACCACCGGAAACCTTTGCTCATTTAGAATTATTAAAATTATCGAAAGAGCATTACCGAAAAACGGGAACTGGTAGACCCACCAAAAAAGACAGAAGAGATTTGGAAGACTTTGAAATTGATTTTGAAGCCGAAGATTAATAAACTTATAAAATCACTATTATGCCATTAAATATTATTTTAAACCAGCAAGAAATAGAAAACAAAATAAAGCGTATTGCTTATCAGATATATGAAACCTTTGTGGATGAAGAGGAAATTGTATTGGCGGGTATCGCACAGAATGGTTTTATCTTGGCCGAAAAAATTAACAGTGTGTTGCTTACTATCTGTGATATAAAAGTGATTCTTTGCGAAGTAAAAATGGACAAACACAATCCGTTTAGTCCGATTACTACTTCGATTGTAAAGGAAGATTATAGCAATAAGGCTGTTGTTTTGGTTGATGATGTGCTTAACTCGGGGACTACACTTATCTATGGGGTAAAGCATTTTTTGGACGTGCCCATTAAGAAATTCAAGACGGCCGTATTGGTTGACAGGAATCATAAAAAATTCCCTGTGAAAGCAGATTTTAAGGGAATATCACTATCTACTTCTTCTAAAGAACATGTAAATGTGGTTTTTGATGATGAAAATTGTTATGCCTGCTTAGTGTAACCGTTGCAGTATTTCTTCTGCTATCGCTTCAGGAGACTTATCATCAATTATTATTTTATGGGTGGCTTTGTTGTAGTAAAAGCTTCTTTCAAATAGGCTTTTTGCAATATATTCCTGTAGCTCAGCGTCAGACAGGTTAGCCAATAAAGGCCTGTGCGTTTTTTCATTCTGCAAATGATTCGCTAGGGTTTCAATGGATCCTTTTAAGTAAATAGAGGTGACATTAGTTCCATTCATATAAGTATGATTATTGGCATAACAAGGAGTACCTCCTCCTGTGCTAATAATTAAATCATCCTCATTTTCTACCAGTTGCTTAAATAATTGATGCTCTAGTTTTCTAAAGTAAATTTCGCCTTTTGCAAAAAGGGCTGCAATGGATTCTTGTGCTTCTTTTTCGATTAAATTATCTAAGTCCACGCAATTCAGGTTCATTTTACTTGCTAACAAATGTGCAATTGTGGTCTTTCCTGACCCCATATAACCTATCAAAATTATTTTACGCATTACAATAAATCCTTATATATTAAGACATTAACAGTCCCTGACAAAAAAAGGTAAATTTATACTAAAATTGCTTTGAAATATAAATAATAAGGCCTTATATTTGCACCCGCATTCAAGAAAAGAAAAAGACTCGATAGCTCAGTTGGTAGAGCACATCACTTTTAATGATGGGGTCC
>CANFZC010000100.1 GCA_947451475.1 Flavobacteriaceae bacterium
ACGCTTGCGCTAAAAGCATAAGGTTTGACTTTTAGATTCTGTATTTTCCCAGTTACTTTATCTTCTAAATAAATATTTTGAGCCGTGTTCGTAAACAATCCATCTAACGCACCTATTCCGATGGAATAGCGTCCGGCGGTTATCGTTTTTAATCCTAACGAAATCACATCATTTTTGTTAAAAGGCAATTGACGTCCTTGTATCATAAATTTTTCAGGTCCTATTAAAGAATAGAGCGCCATTGATCCAGAAAATACGGTACTAGCATCATAGAAATTATCTTTAGTATTTGTGGCGCCTTCGATATAACCAACTAATATACGATCTGAATCATTGTTGGCATTTACTAAGTCGAGCCAAATTCTGTTTCGTTCCAAATCGGTTACATTTATACTCTCAGTCTGATTGGAAGTTTTATAGAAAACGGTATTGTCAAATAACGAGCTTCTTAAACTATTATCAAAGCTTACCATATCGCTAGCTGCGCTACCATCTTGCATTTGAATAAAATATCCTTGACCTGCTCCAATCATTAAATCGGCTGCTGCCAATGGACAACAACTTGTCCCCGTGTAATTATAGGTTAAATAGTCACCTGGATTATAGTTATATACAAATGTTCCATAAAACGGACTATTAATCATACTAGGTAAACTACCATGTGTCCATAGTTTAATGTTTCCAACGATTTTTGTACTGTTATTGAATAAAAATCGGCCTCCACTTATAGAAGAAGGATAAGGATTTCCAATTAAGTTCCAATTGTCACTATAATTAGTGATTTCAGTCAAGTTAAGACCTTGATGGAAATTTGTGTTGACATCACTACCCCTACTTATTGGGAAGGTTATGGGACCATTATTAGGAACTCCAGTAAAATGACCAAAGAGTGTAGAAGGTATACTAGCGCTAAAAGTTGGAGGTCCCGCTACTATATATCCTTTGGCTGCAAGCATTGTGTCACCAGTAGCAGGCTCCCAATTCCCTTGACCTCCATTAGTGTTGGCAACGGTTGTATTCCATTTGTATGCGATACCAGAGGCAATTGGACTAGCAATATTGTTGACATTATAATTTGCTACAGGGGAGGACCAATACGCATAATCCAAACTTCTTAGGTTGGCGTTTCTTTTATAAAGGATGTTCCCAGTGTTTTGATCGTTGTTGATTTGAACCAAATTAGAACTGTCTTCCAATTGGAACACGCCATTAGGCTCAACGTGAATCCAATCGGTAACGGTTATATTGTCATTTGAGTTTACGGTAAGAATTGCATTATTAAGAACGCTTAAATTCCCAGCCAATCCATTATAATGTGTTCCTGAAATAATTGGATCATTGGCGGTATCGGGAATTACAACGCAATCAAAACCATTTGGGATGCCCAGTGGTGTCCAGTTATTATCATCATCCCAATCTGTACTGATTGAGCCATTCCATGTTTTACTACCATTCACCGTTACAGTAGTTTCATCGGTTTCTATTAAAGTAGTTCCATTACATAGAGAATAAGTAACTTCAGCCGTATAAGTAGTTGTGGCTGCTGGACAAACATGTACTGTATCAGTCGTCGCGATAACGGGTCCTGAAGTACCTGAACCTTCATGCCATTTTATAGAGGTTAAGGAGGTGCCCGATGGGACAAATCTCCAAGCCTCATTGGTAGTCGACCAATCAGGATCTAAACCATTGCGATTAGGCGGTACAACGCCCTGAGTACCTGTTGCATTTTGTATTCCTAAAGCAGCATTTCCGCCATTCCAACTAGCACAGACTGTTTTCTCTTGAATATAAACTTCAATAATATTAGTGTTTTCATACAATACCATCATCCCGGTATATAACATTGAAGTACATGAATACATAGGGACATTTTTCCATGAAACCACTAAAGCTCTACAACCGGTATTTAAAGTAATGAGTTCCCAACCTATATTCCCCCCAACACCTGGGTGGGTGTCTTGATATACTCCAAAAATGGCATTTTTAAATAAGATAGGATTTGGAATATTGCTAGCGAAGGACCAAGCAGAATAGCCACTAGGAACATTATTTAATGTATCAAAGGTCAGGGCACCATTCGAACTAATCAAACACTTGTTATAATTGTTACCATAAAAACAAAAGTTGAAAGGTAAGTTTACGACGGGAGACCAAACATCATCTATGTTTATACTTAATGGATTCGCCATACAACCGAATTGATAGGGAGGAGCGTAGGGTATTGATTGTACCGTATAGTTTGATGTGTCTCCCAATTGTAAATAAGTCGCTTGCAAATCGGCACATCCTACCGCGAGGCAACCAGCAATAGGGTCAGGATCTAAACCATTGAGATTCAATCCTCCAGCAATTACCGATGGACAGCCCAAAGCAGAAGTTCCTATTCCGTTTCCACTGGTGCAGTTAAGTTGTGAAAAAGTTACTGGGCCTATCCATATTCCAGCTCCTGTAATAGCATCACAATACGAACGCACCCAGAAATAATAGGTAAAGGACGGACTTAAACTACTCAAGTTAACGGAGGTTATACCAGTACCCGTGTTACCCGTTGGAGCGGTTAAGTAATTGGGCGCTACGGCCGAGGTAGAATAATAATATTGATATCCGCTGTTTGGCGGAGGCACAGGAGCAGTCCAACTGATTGTAGCCGTCGTTTGACTGGTGAATATAGCCGTAAGGTTTGTTGGATTACCGGAGCATAATAAGGGAGTTACCTCCAGGGTATAATCTTCTGTCTCTCCGGTCGTTATCGTGCCGCATGCAGCAGGGTTAAAGGTGCTCGTGTCCGCTTTAATTCTCATTCTGTGCTGACCAATTGCTGCAGTTGCGGGTATTGTAAAACTCCCCGTCGCACTAACAACCAAAGCCCCAGAAGCATATACTTTTTCGCCAGCATCATTAAAATCCAAATCATCATTCCAATCTACCCAGATATTAAAACCATAAGCGAAAGTGCCGTTATAGAAGGAAGCACTAAAGTTTACAGTGCCATAAATTTGTTTGGTTACTATTTGTGACAAAAATGCACCATAACCAGTAGGCGAATAACCCGATGCCAAATTACTAATATTAGTAGACCCACCAGTGGTTGAAAAACTAGTGATATAACGTGTTGAGGATGTTGAAGTGGAAGTACAATATCCTGTATAAGCGGTTCCAGTAATGTAAGCACTGCTACAAACTGAATTAGAGGCCGTAATACGATAATAATATGTAGTGCTAGAATTTAATCCTGTAATATTTATTATAGTGGTTGGATCTATTACCGTGAAAGGAGAGCCAGCAATATTTGCTGTAAATCCGGGATCGGTGGTTACTTGAATGGTATAGGTAATTGGGTCAGAATTTCCCCCAATAGGAGCAAACCAATCTAAGATAAATCCCGAAGGCGTTACGTTGGTTAGTGCAACACTATTCGGCTCCGTTACACAAGTAATTGTGTCTGCCACTAATGGAGGAAGGGAACTGTAGATGGGTCCGGCACAATTAGTATTATTATAAGCGTATATAAAATAGTAATAGTGTGTATTCCCTACAATGTCAAGAGAGGTAAAATCAGGTGTTGTACTATTGGCTATAAAGGTGTAATCAAAACCTAAGGTGTTAATGTTGAACGGAGAATAAATAACACTGTTTATTGGCATAGAGGGAGGCGTGCTTTGGGTAGATTGTATTATCAAGAAGCCCGAAGCATTGCCATTAAAACTAGCAGTAATTGCGCTACTGCTGATGCTGTCAAATGTGAAATTGGTCGCTTGGACGGTAGGTTCATCACAAGGAGGAGGGGTAGTGGCGCAGATTCCAAAGTTACCACTACTGCCACCACCATTTTCCCAAAAACGCACATATAATATTTCGCCAGGAACTCTACTGGAAGCAGTAACAGTAGACATCAATGGATTACCGCTGCTGTCATCATCACAGCTTATTTCTGTTAAGATACTACAATCACCTTCATAAATTGCAACACCACTGTTGGTAACATCAGCATTTTGAGTATCAATAACAACCATTCCAGTAGAAGGAACAACAACATAAAACCAAACATCATTATTAACATAATTAGCACAACTAGGGTCACCTACATAAAGACTACTACTAGCATTAGTGTTTGAATAAGTATCATAATTACAAGTCAAAGTAACAGGGATGGGAATCGCGGCACAAGGTTCGTCATTATCTGGCGGGATGACGCCACAAGTAATACTGAAATTAATTATGCCTCCAGTAGTCAATTCTGGGTCGACCAAAATATAATATTCCACACCTGCAGTAAGCGTAAAATATGGACTGGTAGAAGTCCCCGTCAAAGTAGAAATACAATTCCAGTAATATTCATCACAGCCTAAAGAAGCTTCTTTAAATTGGTAATCTACACTTGAAAAAGAACTGTTTTGTACAACAGTATAACTAGCCGTTGTAGTCGGAATAAAGGAATATATCTTTTCTTTTCCATTGGTTAATAGGCCACAACCTGAAATTGAATAGCTTCCAAAACCGGAAGGTATTGTTGTTGAAATCGGTGTACCACACGTTATACCTGTAGTAATGCTAGTACAGGGATCGGGTGGTGTTGTAATACAAATGTTAAAGGTTCCAAATCCTGCAGCATCCGGATTGCTATAGACTCTTACGAAGTATTTTGTACCTATGATCAATCCACTGATCGTTCCCGCTTCTATAGTAGTGCCACTCGTGTTATCATTACATAATATACTTGTCAATCCTCCATTACAACTCCCATCAAATACTTCAAAAACAGGATCGTATAGGCTGTTTGGGGTAACCGTTATTACATGTTTAGTACTCGTGGCTGTAAATTTATACCAAACATCATCATCTGCTGTACCCGAGCAGCCGGGTTGGGTTTCTGTAGCTCCAATTGTGGTTCCATTGGTACTAGTAGCACATACCGAAGTAGGGTTGACGGTTACGTTTATAGCGCCTTGGCAGTCATCATTAGTGGGCGGTGTAGGGATACAGGCCAAAGTAAAATTAACCGTTCCACCAGTAATAGTAGTTGGATCAATCATGATGTAATATTCATTGCCTGCAATCATGTATATATTCGGACTAATAGCGTTTCCAGTTAAGTTGCCTATACAACTCCAACCACTTTCATTACAGCCAGTATCAACTAATTTAATCTGATAGTCAATAGGAGCATACCCACTATTCTGTTGGATGTAATAATTTCCAGTAACATTGGGAGTAAAAATATACAGGTGTTCTACACCCGGCGTATCATTGCCACACATAAAGTTGTTGTAACTTCCATAACCAGCTTGAAGCGCTTGATTGATAGTTGTTCCACAGGCATCAATAGCTGTTACTGAGGAACAAGGATTAGGCGGAGAAGCAACACAAATAGTGAATGTTCCTTGTCCAGTTCCATTGGCTGCGCTATGAACTCTAACATAATAAACGTTTCCAATGGTTAAGCCCGAAAGGGGAGTGGTTTCCACAGCGCTTCCTGTGGTAGCGTCTTGACACAAAATACTAACAAAGCTGCCACAAGTACCATCAAAAACTTCAAACACGGCATCCAATAGAGTACCAGGAGTAACAGTGATTATCTGCGTATTATTAGTGGCAGTGAACTGATACCAGATATCATCATCTGCTGTACCAGAACAACCTGGTAACGATTCAGTTGCCGTCATGGTATTACCAGTTGAGGTTACGGCACAAATATTAGAAGGGTTAACGCTAAGCGTCGTTGCATTAGTACAATCATCATTAAATATGATGGGAACACCACAGGTAATTATAAAACTTACTGCCCCTCCAGTAGTAGTTTGAGGGTCTACTAATAGATAATATTGTGTACCAGCTGTTAAGGCAAAAGTACCGCTACTTGAAGCATTAAGAAGATTGCCAATACAAGTCCATCCCGTGGCACTACATCCACTTGAAACAGGTTTGACTTGGTAGTTAATACTGGTGTACGCACTGTTTTGTTGTATGGTATAATTGCCTGTAAGGGTGGGAGTAAATGTATATATTTGCTCCATCCCCGATGCTGTATTGCCACAGGTAAGATTGGCATAAGAACCTGTTCCAACGGGAATAGTAGTACTGATGGTTGTGCCACAGGCAGCTATATTAGGAACAGTAGTACAAGGGTTTATAATTGAGGTTATGCACAAGGTGTCTATAGTCATACTGGTCCCTCCGCCAACATTTACTACTTTAAGATAATAAGTGCCATTGGCTAACGTTTGATTAATCGTTTCGGTTTGAGAAGAATTGGATGCGGTATCGCTATTGGCACAGGCTATTTGTGTTAAACTAGTGCAAGGAGCTGTAGAAGACATCAATTGCAAGTATAAGTTTCGGTCAATTGAATCTACTTTTATTTTTACATTCAATGGGCCTCCAGTAACGGTAAATTTATACCATATTTCTTGACCAAAGGAGACAGTACCACAAGCGTTGTTAATATTGGGAAGGTCTTGCGTGGTATCTGTTACTGGGACTAAAGAAGCACAGGGACCATTAATGGTTAAAGGTAAAGCGGTAGCGCAAGTGGTTTGGGAATTTATAGTTAAGACGAATAGTAACATGAAAAAAAGATAAGCTTTTTTCATAATTGATGAAGTAAAACTCTTGTGCATAGAGGAAGGCGATTAGGTGTGTTAGGCGTATAACAACTCTCTTTTTAAAAACCCTAATCAATTGTTAAAAAAAAGTGCATTTCATCGTTATTTAGCATCATTCTTCTTTGAGTTATGGATAAACAACGTTAGTTCTCGTGTAAAAGTGTCTAATGAATTTACTGATTCTTTGATATAGCCAATCATTTTTTCAAGCTCGTCTTTACTTAAGGTATAATTGAGTAAACTTTCTATTCCCATGATTTGTGTAACAGGGTGACGCATTTTATGCGAAGTAATAAACATCATCTCTTCCAAATTAGTAATGTATTCTTGTTTTTCTTGCTCCGCTATTTTTAAGTCGGTGACATTATACCCTGTTAAAATGAATTTTTTATTTCCTTCTAAGGCACGCAAAACGCGTAACATGAAAATAGAGTTTCCTTCTAAAGTTTTAATTTCGTCAACCCATTCTGTTGTTTTGTTTTTCTTGACTTCTTTAAAGGATTCATGTCTTCTTAGGGCAATGTTGGTATCCAAACCTTTAAATTGACAATAGTCAAAATCTGTTTTTCCTATAATCCAAGCGCGTTCTTCCTTGTTTTCTATTCCCTTCGGATTGATATACAGGTATTGTTCTTTAGCGTCATAGACCGCTATTTCAGTAGGTATTTTATTTAATATATCATCGGTAAATCGTTTTTGCTTTTCGATTTCTGCTGTTCTTTTTTCCACGCGTTTTTCAAGGCTTTGATTTATGCGCTTGATGTCATTTTCAGCTCTTTTACGTTCGGTAATGTCGATCAACGAACCTATATAACATAAGTTGCCTTCAATTTCTAATTTTTCGATAGAGAAAAGCACATCGATTTGTTGCCCATCTTTCTTGTTTAACTGGGTTTCCATGTTTTTACCATTAAATCCCGAGCTGTTTATTTTTTCTAGGATGACATTAGATTCATTTTTATCAATCAATTGTAATTCAAGAGAACTCTTACCGATGACAAAAGATTTGTCGTAGCCTGTCATCATACAAAAAGAGTCATTTACATAAATAATCTTTCTTGTAATGGTATCT
>CANFZC010000101.1 GCA_947451475.1 Flavobacteriaceae bacterium
AGTTGAAGCGGTTGTTTTAACATTAGACAGAGACGAAAGAAAAATGTCTTTAGGTATCAAACAATTATCTCAAGATCCATGGACAGATATCACAGCTAAATATCCTGTAGGTTCTAAACACACAGGTATCGTTAGAAACTTTACTAACTTCGGTATATTCGTTGAGTTAGAAGAAGGAATCGACGGTTTAGTTTACATCTCTGACTTATCTTGGACTAAGAAAATCAAACACCCATCAGAATTTGTTAACGTAGGTGATAAATTAGATGTAGTAGTATTAGAGTTAGATGTTGACGGACGTAAATTATCTTTAGGTCACAAACAAACTACTGCTAACCCTTGGGACAAACATGAAGATGCTTTTGCTGTTGGAACTATCCACACAGGGACAATCGCAGAAATAGTTGACAAAGGTGCTACTGTAGATTTCGGTGATGATGTTGTGGCATTTATCCCAACTCGTCACTTAGAAAAAGAAGACGGTAAGAAATTGAAAAAAGGTGAAGAAGCACAATTCAAAGTAATTGAATTCAATAAAGAATTCAAAAGAGTAGTAGCTTCTCATACTGCTATCTTCAGAGAAGAAGAAGAGAAACAAGCTAAAGCTGCTGTTGAAACTGTTTCAACAAGCAACGCTCCTGCTAACGCTCTTGGAGATAACAATGATATCCTTGCTGGATTAAAAGCAGAAATGGAAAAAAGCGAGAAAAAGAAATAATTCTCCCTTAATCTAAATAATAAAAAGCCCCGATTTATCGGGGCTTTTTTATTTTTATATAGTTCCTTGCAATGATGAAGGCAATAAAGGGATTGCATCTGCATCGAACGTAAATAAGTTCTCTATCTCAGCATTTATCTTCTTCAAGTGTAAAGAAGTTAACTTTCAAAAGGTTTGAATACTCTTCTATTGAAAAATACTTTTCTAAGGAAACTAATTATATGCGCTTCAGAGGGTAATGGTATTTTTATTTAATTCCCAATAAAAATTCCAACGGTTCATGAAAACGCTCATGCCACGAATTTTCAGAATGATCTTTCCCGGGAAAGAACTTGGTTAACCATTGAGAAGCAGTATAGCCTTTTGATATCATTACTTTGTCTACTGCTGCTTGCAGTTTTGGATACATAGCATCTAAGGTTTGGTCTCCATAATCAAAATAGAGTTTGTGGGTCTTAGGATTAGGTAGGTGTCCTTCTAAATAAGCCAAAAATGCTGATGGCATCGGATTGTTTGCCGCTATAAAAGTACCGGGCCAATGCGTAGACATACAAGCCGCTCCTCCAAAAACCTTTGGATATTCGCAAATAGCATACATCGAAATCAAACCACCCATACTCGAACCCGCAATGAACGTGTGATTCTTGTCTGATTTAGTAGCATAAGTTTTGTCAATATAAGGTTTCAGTTCTGTGACCAAAAATTTTAAATAATTATCGGATACCGGTTGAAATGCTCCTTTAACTCTTCCCGCTTTTTGCAACTGTGCCGTTACCGTGTCTTGTTGCACCTTTGTCAATTGGTCAAAGGGTTTTTGAGGAAAATATTCATAATGTCGCTTCTGACTGTTGTTCCATATCCCTACAATGATAAATGGCTGCGTCTTGCCTTCTTTAATTAATTGACCAGCAACTTCATCAACATCCCAAGCTTGCTTGTTCCAAGTAGTAGCCGCATCATATAACATTTGACCATCATGCATGTATACTACAGCATAAGTTTCCTTTATGGAATAACTCTCGGGTAACCAAATATCGACATTGCGGGCATCAACATACTTTGACGCAAATTGTGTTATGTGCTCTAGTTTTCCAGAAGTTACATTTGCTTCTTGCGCCATAGCAGTTATCGTTATGAGTAAAAAAAGTGAAGCTATTTTAAGTTTCATACGTTATCGTTTTAAGGCAAAGTGCCCATTAACATTTCGCCCATCTTTAAATTGAACTGAAAACCAATAATCGTCCGAAGGCATGTCATGATTGTTATAAGTGCCGTCCCAACCGGCGCTAATAGGCTTAATTTGAGTTAGTAATTTACCATAACGGTCAAAAATATAAATCACCGATCCAGCATTGGCAGAGAGCGGACTTATACCTTTAACATTCCAATAATCATGAAATCCATCTCCATTCGGGGTAAAATAATGCGGTATGCCTAACACGGCAACGGGAATCGGACCTACTATGCCACAACCATTTTGATCACGCACATACAACTCGTGCAATCCCATGGGTACATTGTTAAAGAAACCAGTAGCTCTATAAGGTCCAGCAATATCATCCAGAGAGTACTCATAAATTCCACTTCCATTTACAGTCACTAAAATTGAATTTATATCAGTCAAGTCGGTTACACTAATATTCTGTATACTCGCAATTTCTGATTTAAGGACTTTAATCATTCGGGTCTTAAAACAGCCAAAACTATTGGTTACTTTAACGCTATACATTCCCGCATTACTAGCAATATAGGTAGCATTGGTAAATCCCGGTAAAGGGATTCCATTTAAATACCACTGATAAGTATAGGCATTAGGTAATGTGCCATCTATAATTCCAGCATCTAAAGTAATTTGAGTGCTGGGTACACAAATCAAGTAGGTGTCCTCCTGGTCTATTTTCGGTGTAGGTTGTACCGTAAACGGAATAATCAATTCGGCAGTACAGGTAGTGTTTATAGGGTTCTCGACCACCACACGTACGTTTTGAGTAGCCGTATTAAAGGGATTAGGTAGCGGACTTGGTAATGGATTATTATTGCCATCAAAATAATAAACATTCATTCCTGTTTGTATACCAAGTATCGTAGATTGAAAATCAGTAGTGTCAAAATTTAAAATGCCATCTTGGTACAAAGAATCATCTTCGTCATCACAAAACGAGATCTTATTTACTGGAATAGGAAAGGCTTGTGGCAAATCATCAACAATAAACTGCAGGGTCTCTTCGTCATAACAAGGTTGTCCTCCCGTTAAAGTAGTATTATTGTTCACTCTTATAGTGATGTTTTGAGTACCACTTAAAACCAAGGGATTAGGGAGTGGACTGCTTAATGGTGTACCATCAGATAAATAATACGAAACATTCGCATTCGTTTGACCATTTAAGACTAAAGCTTCTATAGCACTAGTGTCAAATCCAAAGAAACCATCTTGATCATCGTCACAATGGCGAATTAAGTTGTTGGCATTGATTGCATTTGCAAAGGGTAAAGGTTCTACAACAATGGTAAATGATTTAAAGCCATAACAAGAATTATCAACTGTACTATCAACTCGGATCCAAATGGTTTGAGTGTTAGGGAAGCCTATGTTTCTGTAATTAGAAGGATCCGGTATTGCCAATGAATTACCCGCAGCATCTGTCTCAGCCAAAAAATCAGCTTCAGTTTTATAGTATTTAATAGATACATTATTAGGTAATATAGCTTGTAAACTAGACGTAATACCACTAAAATTAAATTGTGATATTCCATCTCGATCATCATTAACAGCATCAAGATAATCGTCGCATTTGTATTTATAAGAATTCGCTATGGGAAAGTTGGCGGGAATCTGAGTAGCCGATACTACTAAATCAATACGCCCAACAGTATAACATCCATTGCTGTTTTCAACGCGAACATACACACTTGTATTCCCTGCTGTAAAACTTGTCGGATTCACTATTTCAAAAAGCGTATTTGACGCATTTGCCGCCGGTAATGTTGTGAAATAACGGAACGTTTCACTAGCATAATTCGTTGAAAGCACATCATTCTTTTGCGTTAAGTTAAATACAGAAATACCGTCAGTGTCGTCATCACATTGCTTCAATGTAATGGGACTCGTCAACACAGGTTTAGCATAAATTGTCATCAGGGCCGAGGACGAATACAATCCGCAACTGTTACCCGTTCGGTTCAAAAACACCCTGTAGCGATAATTATTCATCGCCGCGTTTAGGGTAGAAAACTGTAAAGTAGCAGTAGTCACACCCGAATAAATCGCATTGTTTATAAGGTTTGTCCATGTTATGCCATTATCAGTAGAAAACTGCCATTGATACGTTGTGACAAGAGTGCCTGGAATCAAAGTAAGTGAAGTAGGCTGCATTTCACAACCTATAAAATCCGCAGGTTGGGCAGTAATAGTTAAAGGAGAAGCAATGATATAATTGCCATTCGGTACAGTATAACCACTAGTGCTAGAAACTAATCCTTGCGCTAGATAGACCGGTGGGGAATCATTTCCCAATAGGCCATCATTATTAGCGTCTATATAATTAGCCTCTATAACATCATTACAGCCATCACCATCACTATCTATCTCTAAATAATTCAATACACCGTCATTATCGGTATCGGCTAGTGTAAAATTTAAAATACCACTATCTACAGTAGTTTCAGTGCTATTCGCTTGCCCGTTACTACCCACAGGGGTAGTAATGATTCCAGTAATATTGCTACTATTTCCAGGACTTCCCGATTCAATGACATCAAAAATACCATCATTATCACTGTCTAAATCCAAGTAGTTAGGAAAAGGATCTCCATCATTATTTGCTGGCATTATACCCGAACCAAAAATATCATCTATCCCATCTCCATTAACATCAACATTTGATAATGCCACTACGTTCAATCCTTGATTTTCAACAAAATCAGGTATGCCATCATTATCACTATCACTATCCACTTGGTCGGCTATTCCATCAGTATCAGAATCTTTAGGGATGCACGTTGCCATTAATCGAAGCGTTACCTTACTGATAAGATCAGATATATTACTATTAGTGATTTTTAAAGAACTAATAGAATTTCCTCTAATTGAAAAGGTGCCTGTGCCTGCAGCTAACGGCACATTGCCATTCAGTCGAAAGCGAATTTCAAACGAAGAATATTGGGTAATATTGTTCTCATAGATTCCATCATAATTCGTGTCTATCAAGATTTGATTATCCGGATTCAATATCGTTAAAGTTCGGTTTACCGGACAACTAATTCTTATTTCAGTATTCGAACTCAATAAGTCTTGGTCAGCCGCTGTCACAGCATAACTAACCGATAGACTAATCGGATTGGTAAATGCAACCGTATAGCTTACACCATTATCTTTTCCTAATGCAGTCTCGGTTATGAATTGACCAGTTGCATCTCCAATGATTGGAATAGTGGCAGGAACTCCTGTGCCGCTCAAGGCAACAGTTCCTGTGTAGGAATTGGTATAACTGCCCGCAGTGACAACACCCAAGGCCGTAGTTGTTAAATTCAAATTTTGATCACCATATGATTCGGCACAGTTGGTCAAACCATCATTGTCATTGTCTAAATCAACGTTGTCATTAACCCCGTCATTATCACGGTCTGGCGGACAATCACTAACGGGTATCGTGTCCGAAACTACAGGCGAACCACAACTGGCGATTGTAGCCGAAACATAATAATTACCAGGCTGGGTTGGAAAATAGATATTACCACTGGCTGACGTTATTTGCGTGCCGTTAAAATACCAATCAATTTGATTGAAAGGATTTAGTGAATTAACCGTTAAATTCGTATTCGGAATACAACTAGAATAAGTAAGGTCTACTAGGTTAAAAGAAATCTCAGGTTTAAATGTAAATCCCGAAAAGAATCCCCCAAACGTAGCCGCGTCGCTCGATCCATAAGCAGCCAAATAAAGCTCACCACTTGAAAAAGCAGAAACATTACCAGTCAGTCCTGTAATCACATAGGTTTCATAGTTAGCATTGGCAGTGACCGCAATTGGACCATTCACGATCCCAGGTAAGGTGGCTAAAGAGTAGGGAACACCATCAATGATGAAATTCAAGGTAGAACCGGTTTGCGTTACGATAGTAACCCTACCTGTAAATTGTCGACTACCAATATAATTGATAAAGGGTATGTTGTCAATAACATGGGGGGTCTGACAACTCAACGGCGGTACAAAAAAGAGCTCCTGATTAGCCTGACTAGGTAAACCATCATCTCCAACACTCTGATAAGCAAATATATTTTTACCAACTTGGGTGGTCGGATTTTTTGTAGTAACATACAAATTACCATTTGAATTAAAATCAGAACCATGAAGCGCTATGTATTGTCCTGCGTTTAAGGTATAATTCGGACTAGCGGCACCATCTAAATAAATCTCAGTATTATCCTCATCTGCTATCAGCAATACGCGTTCTACATTGTCTAGCCCCGTACTTTTAATAAATATGTAATCGGTTCCCGTACGTTCTGCTGGGACTATTTGGTCAAATCCCAAATCTAAATTACTCATTTCACCATTGGTACCACCAAAAGAACCACAATTTAAAGCTATGGGTTTATCTGATGTGACTAATGAACCTATAAGTCCATCTCTATTGGAATTATTGGGTCCCTGTACCGCCATGACATAGCTTTCCCCACTGTTCAAAGTTATGCTAAATGGAGTACTTCCAGTAGTACTGTTTAGTAAAGATACTCCCGGCTTAATATCGCTAAAATTAATAGTAGTGTTGTTTTCTGTAGCCAGTACTGATACAAATGTATAATGTACAATACCATAGGAAGGTGCATTCTCATTGGTGAACGCGCCAACGCGGAATCGATTTCCTAACGAAGCAAGCCCTTTTGAAACCAATTCTCCTGCCTGATTTCCATTTCCCGCTGTTACGCGCGCCGATACATAAACCAAATCATCAGCTTCTACTATATAACCCTTGTTGCTCATGATGTTTGAAGCCGCGCTGGCATCCACATGCAATTGGGTGTCATTTCCATAACCAATATAATAAATATATGGGATGTCTCTTGAAACGGTGCCCAATATTGTAGCCCCTCCCAATTCAATAATTTTAAAATTAACAGGGGTTAGACTTGGAGTAGAAATGTATAAATATTGATCTTCTGAGGTAATGGAAGTGCCTCCCGATAAAGGCGGAATATAATGAGTTTTACTAAATTGTGAAAAACAATTTGTGAATAAGCTGAAGAAAATAAGGACAAAAAAAAAGTTCTTTTTCATCCGATAAAATTAGCAAATAATTAAGTAAACTTAAAAACAATTAAGTGTGTTTTAAGTTTAGTTTAAGAAAGGCAACTATTTGATTATAAATCTCGTTTCTTAATAATTGCATAAGATAAGTAAAGGAAGATACCCGTCCATGCCAATACAATTAAAATAGTAGCAATATGGACGTCATAGTCTTTGACATTTGTTGCACCAATAGCCGTTTGAATATTTTTAATTATCGATAATCTACTAAAAGGTTCAACGATCAAATTACTCATGGACTCCAATGGGAAAAATTGCATAATTTGAGAGGATGTATCACTTTTAGGAAATACTTTAAAGGTTAGAACCCCTTTGGTAATCGCTTCTATTATATTCCAAACAAATAAAAACCCTATTGCAAATGCAGATCGTTTTACCAAAACTCCCAGAAATAAACAGAATGTAAAGAATCCTACCAATTTAAAGAAGTAGGCAACCAAATACTCTAAATCCGAAAATACAATACCAAATTCAGTGTACGACGAAAAACTATATCCCAAAATAAGGGACATTATAAAAATAAATAGGGTTGAAATAAAGGCAAATAAAATAACCGTCAAGAACTTTGAAAATATAAATTCCTGTTTGCTCATGCCATCAATTAAGTTTTGCTTCAAGGTGCCATAGCTAT
>CANFZC010000102.1 GCA_947451475.1 Flavobacteriaceae bacterium
AAAATCAATACCCTACTAGAATAATGCATTAAAAGCATGATTACTAAAATGAACTCGGAAAATTTCTGAGGGCATAAAGATGACTTAGCTTGTTAGGCTTTTGCCAGTAAAATGCTAACTGCATTACCTCCAAAACCAACTGCATTGATTAAGACTTTTTGAATTTGTATTCTTGGAGTTTGGGCTGTTGCAAATGGCACTCCAATAAAGGAATTGTGTTCCATCATTTGTAAAGCCAATTCTAGATTTAACATTCCCGAGGCCCCAAAGGTATGTCCGATTTTCCATTTATTAGTGGTTACCATTGGGAGGTTCATCCCAAATACTTTTTGAATGGCTTTGTATTCGGAAGCATCCCCTTTGATTGTTCCCGGTGCGTGCATGACGATGGCATCTACTTCGTTTAAGGGCGTATTTTGCAATGCCATTTGCATGGATTTTTGAAAACAATTGGCTTCTTCCGAGATGGAGATGTTGTGTTCCAATTCGTCTGTAGCAAAACCAATTCCAATAATATAACCTAATGCATTGGGTTGCTCTCCTATTTCAAGACAGGCCATACCTGCTGCCTCGCCCAAGACCATCGTGTTTTTGGTTTTGGTTAAATCAAACGCTCGGCAAGGGTATTCTTGTTTTTCTTTGGCGTAAATTTTTAGGGCGCTCATTTGAGCCAAGGTGAAGGCTGTTAAAGGGGCTTCACTTCCTCCTACCAAGAACTTTGTTGCCATTCCCGATTGCAACCAAGCCACCGCATTCAATAGGGCATGCAAGGCGGTAGAGCAGGTAATGGAATGGGAAATTTCGGGACCCTGATTTCTTAAATCATGAGCTACCCATGAGGAAATGTTTCCTAAGGTGGTGGTAGGTGAGGTTAAAGTAGCCGTAGTACCCGTTTCCAGAAACTCTTGATGGTGCTTTTCAAACAATTGGGTAGCCCCTCTAGAAGAACCTATATTGATTCCGAAGTCATCGCCAACTTGCCATCCCGCTTGTTGAATGGCCTCACGTGCTGTAAGTATCGCCATCAAAACCGTTTCATCTAACCCTTTGTATTTGAGATCCTCTTTGCGCAATTGGTCAATTCTGCTTCTTGTGCCTTCCGGAATGCTGGCAACAAAATAGTCATGTCCGTTATATACTTTTGAGGAAATGCAAGATAAAGGAGAAGTGTATTCTTTCCAAACCGCTGCCGGATTGTCTCCTAAGGGCGAAAGAGTAGCAAGAGAGGTTATGGCAATTTTTGATTTCAACATGGTAGTTCACTGAATTACAAAGGTCGTTAAACTCTTTGTGACTTTGGTTCTCTTTTTAAGGGATTTGCATTTAAATCATTTCGACCGCTGCTTCAACTTTGCTGTATATTTTTTCTAGCTGGGCATCTGAGACCACATAAGGAGGCAGTATGTATACAATATTACTCACAGGCCTTAGTATTACACCGTTCTCTATGAAGAAATTATAGAGTTTGTTGCGCATGGTTCCGTAGTAACTTTCTGCACCTGCTGTTGCTATTTCCAAGGCAAATATAACCCCAAGTACCCGAGTAGTTTTTACTTTTGGATGGGACTGCATTTTTGTTGCAAAAGCCAAATGTTTTGCATTAATTCGGGTGATGTTTTGTTGCATTTCGGGCGATTCCAAGAGTTGGATGCTGGCTAAAGCTGCGGCACAACCTGTAGGATTTGCTGTAAAGGTATGGCCGTGGAACATCGCTTTATTGACATCATCATTGTAAAATCCATCAAACATTTCTTGGGTAAAGGTCGTAATGGCCATGGGAATAGTCCCGCCAGTCAATGCTTTTGACAGGCACATGATATCGGGTTTATTAACTAAATAATCGCTAGCAAAGGTTTTTCCTGTCTTCCCAAAACCCGTCATGACTTCATCTGCGATGGCAAAGACATGGTGTTTTTGACACAGGGCTATTAATTGGTCCAACACTTCTGGGGCATACATCACCATACCTGCTGCTCCTTGAACGAGGGGCTCAAAAATAAAAGCCGCATATTCTTCACTAGCCACTAAGACCTGCAGAGCTGCTAAACTTTTTGTTTCATTGCCAGGTGTAGGCACCGGTATGCGCGTCACTTCAAGTAATGACCCTTGGAAGGCTTCGGTATAAAACGTAATGCCACTAGCGGCCATCGCTCCAAAGGTATCTCCGTGGAAGGCATCTTCGAAGGCAATGACTTTGGTGCGTTTTTCTCCTTTATTATAAAAATACTGTAGGGCGCCTTTTAGCCCCACTTCTACCGCAGTTGAACCGTTATCTGAATAAAATAGTTTCTTTTGATTTGCCGGCAATAACGCCAACAACTTCTCTGATAATTCAACGGCTTTATTATGGGTAAATCCACCAAACAAAACGTGTTCTAGCGTCGTAAGTTGGGCATAAATGGCATCGGCTATGGTTTTATTGGAATGCCCAAAAGGATTCACCCACCACGAGGCAATAGCGTCTATATATTCCTTGCCGTTTTCATCCCATAACAAAGCCCCTTCACCTTTTACAATTGCCGGAAGCAAACCTGTGGTTTTGTGTTGGGTATAGGGATGCCAGTTGTATAGTTGGTCTTTTTCGGATAGATTCATTTTATAGATGATAGATCATAGACTGATAGATAATAGATGGTTTTTAGCTTTCTCTTCTCCTATAGATTTATTAAATTTTCTTTAAACTTATCGGCGTAATAGGCAATGACATTGGCATCAAAATATGGCTCATTGTCAATTCTTCCGATGCATTTTACGTTGGTTTTATTTAGAATGATTTCTTCAGTTGCTTTATTTTCATCTCCTGAAAAAATGATTCCAGCCACGTTTATTTTTCTGCCTTTTAGCGCTTCAAGCGTTAACAAGGTATGATTGATGCTTCCTAGATAATGTCTTGACACTATCAGCACTTTATAGTCTTTTTGAATCAAATCGATTACACAATCGACCTCATTCAAAGGTACTAAAACGCCACCTGCTCCTTCAATGACTAAGTGATTACTAGTTATAGGTTCGATAATTTGATTTAAATCAATCGTCACGCCGTCGATTGATGCTGCCCAATGTGGACTAGCTGGCGTATTTAGGGCGTAGGCATTGGGATGAAATTGGGACTTTTGATTGGAACAATAGGTCTTGACTTTGTGCGAATCACTATTATCCAAGTCACCAGCTTGTATGGGTTTCCAATAATCGGCTTCTAGGGCTTCGGTAACGATAGCCGAAGCTATAGTTTTACCTACATCGGTACCAATTCCTGTGATGAATACTTTCATTTAGTTTAATTAAATTCAAATTTACAATTGGCACACTTGTATTTGTGCCGAGTGAAAAAAGGCAATAATACTAGCAAAACTGAAATAGCATAGGCTATTAACATCTTTAGACTTCCAATTGACGTCACCATTTCGGCTTGTTCTGCTCCACAGTTTGGGCACTTAACAAGCTTATTGTGATCATCAACAGAGTACAAGCTTATCTCTTGCAGTATTTGATTGGCTAGGTCTACATCTTCACTTCTGACGTACAGTTTCACTCCCCCAACGGCATTGCTATATAATGGGTTAGTATCTACCACATGATTATCTCTTATGAAAACTTTAATACCTTGACTTTCTAATTTTCCTTGGTAGATAATAGCTTCGCTTGAATATTGAAATCGACGGAGTAATTGAAATTGTTCTTCTTGTTCCATAATTAAAACACAAAAGTAGCTAACAATTCTAAGACTCGGCTGATTTCGCGTTCGGAATTGTAACTGTGCAAACAAAAACGTAAGCGCTCTTGTCCTTCAGGCACCGTAGGCGACAGTATAGGTTTTACGTCAAAACCATGTTGTTGCAATTGAGCCGCAATGCTTTTTACTTTCTCATTACCTGGTAAAATGGCACAATGGATGGCTGATTTGCTATAGACAAACAACGGTTTTAGACCCAAACGCAGCTTTTCTTGGTTGAAGAACAAAATGTTTTTTTTCAAGGAAGACAAACTGCTTTCTTCATGTGCTAACTGTTGATAAGCACTTAGAATTGTGGCTAAGGAATGGGGCGCTAATGCTGTAGTATAAATAAAACTTCTTGCAAAATTAATTAGATAACTTTTGAGTGCTTCACTTCCAAGAATAGCGGCACCATGACATCCTAGTCCTTTTCCGAAAGTCATAATGCGAGCAAACACTTTATCTTGCAATCCAAGGCTTTGTACTACGCCTTCTCCTTGATCGCCTATGACACCCAAAGCGTGGGCTTCATCTACGACTAAATAGGCCTTGTATTTTTCAGATAGCATTACAAATTGCTCTATGGGAGGAGTATCGCCATCCATAGAAAAAACACTTTCGGTGACTATATAAACGGTTTCTGCTTTTAGTTTTGCCATTCGCTTTTCTAGGTCGGCCCAATCGTTGTGTTGGAATTTATAACTTTTGGCGTGACTCATCTGGATGCCATCCCGAATGGAGGCATGACAGAGTTCGTCATACAGTATCACATCGGCCCGCTGGGGAACAGCACTAAAGAAACCAACATTAGCATCGTATCCCGAGTTGAAAATTAAGGCTGCTTCACTTTGATGAAATAATCTAATATAATCTTCAGCAGTACTATACAAGCTATGGTTTCCAGAGAGTAATCGTGAACCGGTGGCTCCGTTTTCAATAATATTGTACTCTAGAAGATATTGGTGCGTTTGTTTAAAAATGCTCGTGTTTTTAGCAAAACCTATATAATCGTTAGATGCAAAATCAATCCAATCATTGGGCAGAGGCAATTTGCGCAGGGCCTTCTTGGCTTCGCGTTGATTCAACTTCTCTTCTAATGATTTTGGAAACTTCATGGCTACAAAGATAAGGAACGATTTAGTATCCAATTTAAAATTTATTATTGTTTTTTATCTATTTATTATTGTTTATCAATAATTTGTATATATTTGTTTCACTTAAATAGCAAATAATTATGAGAAAATTACAAATTTTAAAAACCATCGTGGACTATGTGTGGATTATTTCCCTTATTTGTTATCCTTTGGCGATACTCTTTTCTGGGATGGTAATTTTGGACAATGATCCTTTTGACATTAAAGTCACTTTGATTGGAAATACGGTAGATTTAACCATGCCTTTGGGCAAAACAGTGCTTGTCATTGATTTGATTAATTTTGGTGTCTTATTAGTTGCCTTATTTTATTTCAGAAAGCTATTGACTGCTTTTGCTAAGCGAATAATTTTTGAAGATGAGATTATTTTGCTATTACATAAGATAGGCGTGTTTATCATTGTGGGATCAATCCTCTGTTTAATCGCTGATTTGTTTACTAAGGTTTCGCAACACAAAATAGGTATTGATATAGGCTTTGGTCCATTTTTATATTTACTGGCACTGGGGTTGTTTTTCGCTGTACTTTCGGAAGTCTTTACCATTGCCAAACGTATGAAAGAAGAAAATGATTTAACCATATAAGCGATGCCTATAATTTTAAACCTTGATGTGATGTTGGCCAAACGCAAAATGCGTTCCAATGAACTGGCGGAAAAGATAGGCATTACAACTGCCAATCTCTCCATTTTAAAAACCGGAAAAGCCAAGGCGGTTCGCTTCTCTACTCTGGAAGCCATCTGTGAAGCGTTGGCTTGTCAGCCTGGAGATATCTTAGAATATGTAAACGAAATACAATAGAACCCTATGAAAAAAAATGTTATCCTTTTATTAGTTGGAATGGTGTTAGTAATTATTGGTGCCTTTCTAAAGATTACAGGCAGCGCTTTAGCTTCCTTTGTCATCATTGCCGGTTTGGTACTTGAAGCCTACACTTTAGGCTCCTTAGTGATTCAATCCCTTAAGAAAGTTAAATAAAAAAAGCCCAATCTAGTTTTTCAACATGATTGGGCTATTCCTTTTATTCAGAATTGAATTAGTCGGCTAATACAATTACTTTATTGTCTTTCATCTCAATAGTTCCTGAGGCAATTTCCAAAGTATAGTTTTGATCGTTTACTCTAATAAACTTCTCTGCTACTTCTTTGTTAAAATCAAAACTAGGAGCGGCAATTTGCACGGTACCTTGTTTTAATATAGAAACTATGGGTGCGTGATTGTTCAAAATTTGAAACGAACCATTCACGCCTGGTAAAGAAACCGAAGTAACTTCGCCTTTGAATAATGTAGCTTCTGGTGATACTATTTCTAAAATCATAGTCTAATTATTAAGCTTCAGCTAACATTTTTTGCCCCGCTTCGATAGCGTCTTCGATAGTGCCTTTAAGGTTAAAGGCTGCTTCTGGCAAATGGTCTAATTCTCCATCAATGATCATATTGAATCCTTTGATAGTATCTTTGATATCAACTAACACACCAGGGATACCAGTAAATTGTTCTGCCACGTGGAATGGTTGAGACAAGAAACGTTGTACACGACGTGCTCTTGATACAGATAATTTATCTTCTTCAGATAACTCTTCCATACCTAGGATAGCGATGATATCTTGTAATTGTTTATATTTTTGTAGAATCTCTTTAACTCGTTGTGCACAATTATAGTGCTCATCACCTAAGATAAGTGGTGTTAAGATACGAGAAGTAGAATCTAATGGATCTACTGCAGGATAAATACCTAACTCAGCAATTTTACGAGACAATACGGTTGTTGCATCTAAGTGAGCAAAGGTTGTAGCCGGTGCAGGGTCAGTTAAGTCATCCGCAGGTACGTATACCGCTTGTACTGAAGTAATAGATCCTTTTTTAGTTGACGTAATACGCTCTTGCATCGCACCCATCTCAGTAGCCAATGTTGGTTGGTATCCTACCGCTGATGGCATACGTCCTAATAACGCTGATACCTCAGAACCTGCTTGTGTAAAACGGAAGATGTTATCAACGAAGAACAATACATCTTTCCCTTGGTCTGAACCTGCACCATCACGGAAGTACTCAGCGATAGAAAGTCCTGATAAGGCAACACGAGCACGAGCTCCTGGTGGCTCATTCATCTGACCGAATACGAAAGTAGCTTTTGACTCTCTCATACCTGGTTTGTCTACTTTAGATAAATCCCATCCTCCATTTTCCATAGAGTGCATAAATTCATCACCGTACTTTATAATACCTGACTCTAACATCTCACGAAGCAAGTCATTCCCTTCACGTGTTCTTTCTCCTACTCCAGCAAATACAGAAAGACCTCCGTGACCTTTAGCGATATTGTTAATCAACTCTTGGATCAATACGGTTTTACCTACTCCGGCACCACCAAATAATCCAATTTTACCTCCTTTTGAATAAGGCTCAATTAAGTCGATTACTTTAATACCTGTAAATAAAACTTCCGTTGAAGTTGATAAATCTTCGAATTTTGGTGCTTGACGGTGTATTGATACTCCGTTAGCTCCGTCTTTTGGTAAATCTCCTAAACCATCAATGGCATCTCCAATTACGTTGAACAAACGTCCGTAAACATCTGCTCCAATTGGCATTTGGATTGGTGCTCCAGTAGCGTTTACTGCAGTACCTCTGCTCAATCCATCAGTTGAGTCCATAGAGATAG
>CANFZC010000103.1 GCA_947451475.1 Flavobacteriaceae bacterium
GTTCCAACAGGAATGCAAACGGCTAATCCTGAAGCCTACGGAATGATTTCACAAATGAGTGGCTATATGGCTATGCCGGCTGCTTTCATGCAAAATCCAAACGGAAAAACAGGTACAACTTCAGGTACTTGGACTGAAGGAGAGTATACTATTGTCTATTCTTATGGAGATAATGGCACCCAATACAACTTTAGTTATGTAGGAACTAATGCTCAAGGTCTAGAAGTTTTTAATATTTCTGGTTGGGAATTAATGGATGGTACTGCTGGATCATGGGAGTACAACATCAATACTTCAGCTATTGGAAATGATCCAAGTTTGGGTAACTTCAATGTAACTTTCAATTGGAATGCTAATACACAAGGAGGTTATCATTTTGATATGTTATTCAACATGGACACTATCAACTATCACTATGTAATGAATACTTTTGCTAACTTATCAGGTAATTTATCAATGTATGAGGGAACAACTTTAACAGATTACCTTGTGTGGACTGCTACAGGTGGAACTTGGACTGATTATTCTACAGATCCTGAAACTGTAACTACTTGGACAAACAACTAGTAGTTAATACCTATATAAAAAGAAAGGATGTTGGTTTACAACATCCTTTTTTTTGTGCCTATGCTTTAACGATGATATCGTATTTTTCGAGTAAGCCTTTGAGTCCGTCGCTGGAGAAGATGGCTTTTTTGAGTTTGTTTTTCTCTGGGTCTATAGTGTAATCGTAACTGGTATAGAAATCAGCTTTAAGGGCGATGGTATCTATGAACACCGCTCTACGAAGGTTGCAATTGTCAAATAGTACTTCGGTTAAATCGCTGCCCATAAAATCTACGGCGATCATGCTGCAATTAATGAATTGCATTTTCTTTAATTTGAGGGCATAGAATTTGGCGTAATCCAACAGACAATCTTTGAAGTGAAACTCGAAGATTACTTGGTCTGTCATGGCAAAATTAACGGCGGTAAAATCACAACGGGTAAACTGCACTCCGCGCAGGGAAAGGTAATTGACCTTGGTGTCTTTAAAATTACAATCAAAGAAGGTACAATCGATGAAAAACACACTTTGAAACGTACATTCGGTGAAGTCACAGTGGTGGAAGGTACAGTTTTCGTACTCTTTGTATTTGATGTCGGCTTCTAGGAAGTAAACATCTTCTATCTTTTGGTCGGCTATATAATCTGAGGACATTGAAGTTTTTATAAAGCGTAAAAATACTTAATTTATTTGTTTAGGGCTTCAATAATAAATTTGCTTTATAGCGTAATTGCGATAAAAAGTAAAAACGTTTTAGCGATTATAGTGCAAAAGTGTAAATTTACGACTCACTTTAAATACCTATGGGGTCAAAACTGCCTACATCTGAACCTTCTGGTTTCTTTTATAAAAATCCATCATTAAAGATTAAGGAGTTTAAAGCTTTTTTGACCACTCGATTTGGGTTGATTTTTGCCTTGAACTTGCAATCGACCGTTTTATATTATTGGGTGTATCATATTACTAACAGTAAGTTGTCCTTAGGGTATGTTGGATTGGCTGAGGTTATACCGGCTATCGGCTGTTCCTTGTTTGCGGGCCACTTTGTGGATTTAAATGAAAAGCGCAAGATGGTTTTGTTATGTTTAAGTGGGTATTTGGTTATTGCCGTTTGTTTGTTTGCGATTGCTTTACCTACTATTTCTACCCAATTCACCGTATCCGAATTAGTCTTACTTATTTATGGTTTTGTGTTTTTGGGAGGTGTATTGCGGTCGTTTTTTAGTCCGTCTATGTTTTCCTTATTTGGCTTAGTTGTTCCCAGGGAGCACTATGCTAATGCCACTAGTTGGAGTAGTATGTCTTGGCAGATGGGGTCGGTGCTTGGACCATTGGCAGCAGGAGTTTTTATTGCTTGGAAGGGAATAGCGACTGGATTGGTGGCTGTATTAATCATTGAATTACTGTTATATATACCCATTTTATCGATTTCAGTTAAGCCGATTATGAATAAAGTTAAAGAGCCAGTCTTGCAGAGTGTGGCTGAGGGCTTACAATTTGTATGGCGTACCCCGACTTTATTAGCGGCACAGTGTATGGATATGTTTTCGGTCTTATTTGGTGGTGCTGTCGCTTTGTTGCCCGTTTATCAAAAAGAGATTTTGCATGTGAATGAAATGGGCTTTGGAATCTTGCGTGCTTCGCCGGGTATTGGGGCTTTAATGACTTTAGGATTACTAGCCTTTTTACCTTTAAAAAACAAACCTGGGCGGAAGCTCTTTTTGTGTGTCACTGGGTTTGCCTTGTCAATCATCGTCTTTGGGATTTCTACGAATTTCTATTTATCGGTAGCGATGTTGATCCTTTCTGGTATGTTTGACGCCGTGAGTGTGGTGATACGCAGTACCATTTTGCAATTGGTCACTCCTGACGAAATGCGAGGCAGAGTATCGGCAGTAAATACCATGTTTGTTAGTTCGTCCAACGAGTTTGGTGATTTTGAGAGCGGGGTGATGGCGCATTGGTTGGGGACCGTTAGAGCGGTCGTCGTGGGAGGCTGTTTGACGATGGGGGTTATTGCAATTACATTTTTTAAAGCGCCTCAATTGCGAGAATTTGATTTTGAAGATAAAAATAAAGAATGACTAAGACTTTAACTAAAAATTAATATTCGTTCTAACTACTAATTGACCGCTTAAGCGTAATTTTAAAAATTATGGAAAAGTACAGTAAAAAAGGTTTTTTATTCAAAAAATATGAAGCACCCTTTCAATCTCCTTTTGATAAATTATTTGAGATATTTAAAGAGTTGATTACGCATACCTCAGGTGATTTTGAAGAAGCCATCGATTGGTTGCGACAATTAGATGTGGAATACAAGCTCACAGACTCCAACTATACTATTGATGATTTTATTGAAGATTTAAAGAAAAAAGGGTACATCAGAGAAGAACTTAAGGAGGATGGTACATCAGGAACAGGTATCACGGCCAAGACAGAACGCGCCATTCGGCAACAAGCCTTAGATCAAATATTTGGTAATCTTAAACGTTCGGGGACAGGAAATCATAAAACTAAACATTCAGGCAATGGTGATGAACAAACTGGGGAGTATCGAGAATACCATTTTGGAGATTCTTTAGAAAGTATTTCTTTGACCGAAAGTTTAAAGAACGCGCAAATTAATAATGGGGCTGACGAATTTAGATTAACCGAAAACGATTTGATAGTTGAAGAATCAAAATTCAAAGCACAGATGAGTACTGTTTTGATGATTGACATCAGCCATAGCATGATTTTGTATGGAGAAGATCGCATTACCCCGGCCAAGAAAGTAGCGATGGCGTTAGCAGAACTAATCACCACACGTTATCCAAAAGATACTATAGATATTTTGGTTTTTGGCAATGATGCTTGGCCTATTGCCATTAAGGATTTGCCTTATTTAAAAGTAGGTCCGTATCATACTAATACGGTAGCCGGATTGCAATTAGCCATGGATATGCTGCGAAGAAAGCGCAACACCAACAAACAAATCTTTATGATTACCGACGGAAAGCCGAGCTGTGTTAGGGAAAAAGATGGAACCTATTACATGAACAGTAACGGATTAGACGAATACATCGTAGAGCAATGCTATAATCAAGCAGCACAAGCCCGAAAACTGCACATTCCGATAACCACATTTATGATTGCCAATGATCCTTATCTACAGAAATTTGTAAATCATTTTACGGAAGCCAATCAAGGAAAGGCTTTTTATACAGGATTAAAAGGTTTAGGCGAGATGATTTTTGAAGATTATGAAACGAATAGAAAGAAGAAAATTAAATAAGACTATGAAAACAGAAAATATAAAAACACTAGGCGAATTAAAGAAATCAGGATATGTTTCTCTGAGTATTAAAGACGAGTTGAGAGCTAATCTTAGAGCTAAAATCAAATCAGGGCAGCCCACTTTTGAAGGTGTACACGGTTTTGAAAATACCGTTATACCCGAACTAGAGCGCGCCATTTTATCGCGCCATAATATTAATTTACTGGGTCTAAGAGGTCAGGCTAAAACAAGACTGGCTAGAAAGATGATTGAACTTTTAGACGAATACATTCCTTTTGTTTCGGGTTCAGAAATTAATGATGATCCGTTCCATCCCATTTCTCGTTATGCCAAAGATTTAATAGCACTTCAGGGTGATGCTACTCCCATTTCTTGGCTCCACAGAAATGACCGTTTTTCAGAAAAATTGGCCACACCAGATGTAACGGTGGCCGACTTAATAGGAGATGTTGATCCCATAAAAGCGGCGAATTTAAAATTGTCCTATGCAGATGATAGAGTCATTCATTTTGGCATGATCCCAAGAGCGAATCGCTGTATTTTTGTAATCAATGAATTACCCGATTTACAAGCTCGAATTCAAGTAGCTTTATTTAATATTTTGCAAGAAGGCGATATTCAAATACGCGGGTTCAAGTTGCGAATGCCTTTAGATATGCAATTTATATTTACGGCAAATCCGGAAGATTATACGAATCGTGGTAGTATTGTTACTCCTTTGAAAGATAGAATAGGTTCGCAAATCTTAACACACTATCCCGAAAACATTGCGATAGCAAGGACTATAACCCATCAAGAAGCTAAATTGAATCCACAACAATCAGAATCGGTTTATGTGCCCTCATTAGCTAAAGATTTGTTAGAGCAAATTGCCTTTGAAGCCCGAGAAAGTGAGTTTATAGATCATAAAAGTGGTGTAAGTGCTAGAATGACTATTACTGCTTATGAGAATTTAGTAAGCACAGCCGAGCGCAGAGCTTTGCAATCCGGTGAAGAGACAGCTACGGTACGATTAGCTGATTTTATGGGTATTATTCCCGCGATAACAGGAAAAGTAGAATTGGTTTATGAAGGCGAGCAAGAAGGAGCAGCTGTGGTGGCTCAACATTTGATTGGAGATGCCATTCATACGTTCTTCCCCGCCTTTTTTCCAAAAATAGAAAAGTTAGAAAAAGACATTGATGCTAGTCCGTATGCTAAAGTTTTAGAATGGTTTTTTGCCGAGACAGGTTTTGAATTATTAGATGATGCTTCGGATGAGGAATATAAAAAGCAATTGGATGCTGTGAAGCCTTTAGAGGATTTACTACAGAAATACCAACCTGAGTGTACCAATGAAGACAAGTATTTCTTAAAAGAGTTTGTGCTTTGGGGCTTAGTGGAATATGATAAACTCAGCAAAGACAGAGTAGCGGAAGGGTATCAGTTTAAGGACTTATATAGTAGTTATATCAATAAATTGTAAGTAGATAAAAAGTAAAAAGCCTGCACATTAAGTGCAGGCTTTTCATTCTTAAGTGACCTCGACTGGAGTTTGCTTCGCAACATCCAGTAAAGCTCCGTAGTGGAAATGAAAAGTACTTTCAATTGCATTGATAGCACTTTTTTTATAGTTTTTTAATTTATTTGAGTAAACTCAAAACTTAAAAACCCATAAAAAAAGCCTGCACTTAATGTGCAGGCTTTTCATTCTTAAGTGACCTCGACTGGATTCAAACCAGTAACCTTCTGAGCCGTAATCAGATGCGCTATTCAGTTGCGCCACGAGGCCTTTTTTGTGGGTGCAAATATAGGTATTAATGTGTAATATCCAAAGAGTATTTTAAAAATAAAATGAATATTTTTAGTCTTTCAGCGCTTTACAAGTGATGTAATACCGCCACGCTAGGATGGCTTTTTGCCAGTTTGTAGCTTTGGATAAATCCAATTGCCGTTTGCTGAAGCTGGGCAAGAGTATTTTGTTGAGTTGGGCTATGGCTTTGTACATAGGATGTTACTTTTGGTAAAAATACAAAAGACCACTGTAGTAGTGGTCTTTTGCGTTATGCTTTTTGCATTTTGATGCTAGATTTGGCTTTTTCTAGTTCTTGTTTAGCGTTCTCCAGTTCTTTCTTGGCTTGTTCCATTTCTTCTTTGGCTTGCTCTAGTTCTTTTTGGGAGTCGGTTTTCTCTTTTTTAGATTTAGCAATTGGGTTTCCAAAAGCCTGTTGCTGTTGTTGCATGAGTTGGTTCATTTGCTCTTGCATCTCTTTCATTTTATCGGCTAGATTCCCCATGCCGTTGCCACCAAAGTCTAGATTGGGCATTTCATTTCCTTGGTATATTTCGACTTTATTGTTCTTTTGGATTTCCTCGAGTTCTTCTTTGGTGTAATCGTCCCCGCCTTCAACTATAGAACCGTTTTCCATGACCAGGGGTTTTTTACCAGGGTTTTGTATGATGACTTTGGCACTGGATTGACCGCTGAAAGAATTACCGTTAGGGAATTCGTAGTGGAATTGATGGCCTGGTAAGGCCTCATTGTCTTCTTTGAATTGGAATCCGCCCAAGTTGTCGTTAGGATTGAATGCGTCACCAAATGCTAAACCGTTCATGAAATCAGCTTGTTTGGGTTCGCCAAATCCCATTTCGTCCTCTTGTTTGTAGAATTTTATGGTGTTAATCGGTTTGGTGTTATCTAGGGCAAGGCTACCATTGCTACCGTCTTTTGCGCTGTAGGTTACTTTGATGCCAGTGATTTCACCTTTGCCATTTCGCTTGATGTCAGAATAGCTGAGGGTTACTCCGTGCTCACTTAGCGCTTTGATGTCCTCATTCATTTCGGTTTCTGGTGTGTTTTTATTCCAGGTCATTTGAATGGCATCCTTTGGTTGGGTATCGTTCCAGCGGTCTGCTTTTTTACCTTGGGCCTGACCCATGAAAACCATTGCCATTAGGAGAAAAGTCAATTTAATTTTCATAATAGTAATTTAAAAAAGATTAGTACTTGAATTAATTCAAAAACAAACTTAATGGATTTGTATTTTTCTTAAAAAATGTTTTGCACTTTTTTAACTATTTGGCAGGCGAACCAGTTGTTTATTAATACACAAGCAGGATGTTTAGCTTAGGTATTTTCCTTTTTTACTAAACGGTACGACCATAATCCGAAAACAGTTCCTACTATTCCTAGGGTACCCATAAAGAGCCAGTTGCTGCTATAGCCATAGCCTTGTACGATTTGCATGCCGACTTTTGAGCTGAAGATTTGCGCCAAGCTAAAGCTCATCGTATAGATTGCCATATAGCGGCCTTCGTGCCCTTTAGGGGCTCTACTAAGTGCTACCGAATTGCTGAAGGGGAAGCTGAACATTTCACCTATGGTCATGAAAATCATCATGATTACGAGGATTCCAACCCAGTTTTGGAACAGCATTAGAAACAAGCTTAGTGTCATTAGGAAACAGCCGACCAGCACCACTTTTATCTTGTTAATGTTTTTGCGTTCGACAAAACTAACTAATGGCATTTCCAGGAAGAAAATCATGAGACCATTCATGGTTAATAAAAGTCCGGTTTGAAATTCTGTTAAATGAAAGTGTTCGCTATGGTAAAGTGGAATCGTGTTGAACAATTGGAAGAATAATATTCCAGTAATCCAACAGGTGGTTAGGAATACCCAAAACGGTTTGTCTTTGAAGA
>CANFZC010000104.1 GCA_947451475.1 Flavobacteriaceae bacterium
CGGTAGATTTAGTGATAAAAACATCCTCATTGGACATGTCTTTAAAAGCAACTAATCTGTAATTTTCTGGGTGAATTCCTTTTTTCATTTTGTAAATCTTTTTATTGTTATGAAGTAGTTGATTTTGAAGCTTCCACTCTAGAAGGTATAAACGCCCTACAACTTTTTATTAAATTCTTTTTTAATTTGAGTGTGCAAAAATACAACTATTTTTCAAAAATCAAACCAAAGTGTAACTTTTTTTAATTGTAACAAACTAAATAAAGAGTAATAACGGAATTACTTATATTTGTTAAATAATTAAAACTATAAAATGATGAATGAAATTATTAAGAAAAACGGATTAATGTTTGGAACTGTGATTGGATTAATTTCAGTTTTAACAACTGCATTAATATACAGTATTGATTTAAAACTTTTCACTTCATGGTGGATTGGCGTTTTAAACATCCTGATATACATTTCAATCAGTATTTATCTATTAGTAAAAACAAAGAAAGACTTGAATGGTGTATTCCCTTTTAAAAGTGCGTTTACTACTTATTTTCTCGCTACCGTAATTGGTATTTTAATCTCTACTACATTCAACATTGTATTATTCAACGTAATTGACCCAGGTGCTAAAGACACTATTAAAGAATTAACCATTAAATTTGCTGTTGAAATGATGCAAAAGTTTAACACGCCTGCAGCAGCTGTTAATCAAGCCATTAAAGACATGCAAGCCAGCGATCAATTCGCTATAGATCAATTATTAAAAGGCGCTATATACAGCATATTATTCAGTTCGGTGTTCGGACTATTGCTTGCTGCCATTTTCAAATCAAAAACTGTCGAAAAATTCTAAATGAATCTATCTATAATCATTCCGCTTCTCAACGAACAGGAATCGTTACCCGAATTACACCAATGGATTGTCAAAGTAATGACTGCCCACAACTATAGCTATGAAGTACTGTTTATCGATGATGGTAGTACTGATGCTTCTTGGTCCCTTATAGAAAAACTATCCCTTGAGAACCCCAATGTAAAAGGCATTCGCTTTTTAAGAAACTTTGGGAAGTCTCAAGCCTTGCACGCAGGCTTTGCTAAAGCACAAGGCGATGTGGTCATTACCATGGACGCCGATTTACAAGACAGCCCAGATGAAATTCCGGCCTTATACAACATGGTGATGGACCAAAACTATGATTTGGTTTCGGGTTGGAAGAAGAAACGATACGACTCGGTTGTCTCCAAAAACTTGCCTTCCAAATTATTCAATTGGGCGGCCCGAAAAACCTCCGGTGTTCATTTGAATGATTTCAATTGTGGTTTAAAAGCCTACAAAAGCGTCGTTATTAAAAACATCGAAGTCTCGGGAGAAATGCACCGCTACATACCCGTATTAGCCAAAAATGCTGGCTTTGGGAATATTGGAGAAAAAGTAGTGATCCACCAAGCCCGTAAATACGGAGAATCAAAATTTGGGATGAGTCGGTTCATCAATGGCTTTCTGGATTTAATCACCATTTGGTTTTTATCTAAATATGGCAAACGACCGATGCACCTGTTTGGCGCTCTAGGTGTCGTTATGTTTATCATAGGTTTCCTAGCTACCTTTTTGATTATAGGAATCAAGCTAGTGAAACTATTTGCGCTTCACGAGCCCACCATATTAGTAGCTCAAAACCCATTATTTTATATCGCTTTAACCGCAATGATTATTGGATCCCAATTGTTTTTAGCAGGATTCCTCGGAGAAATCATTCTTCGTACCAAAAACAATGAAGAACGCTATAAAATTGCTAGTGAAGTAAATTTATAATCTGAACTCTATTGAAAAAGTAGTATCACTTAAAGCATCATGGACATGGAACAAAATATAATCGCAAAAGCAAACGAATGGTTAACGCCTACCTTTGATTTAGAAACTCAAAATAAAATCAAGGATATGATGGCTAATGCTCCGAAGGAGCTGGAAGAGAGTTTTTATAAAAACTTAGAGTTTGGCACCGGCGGCATGCGCGGTATTATGGGTGTTGGGACCAACCGTATCAACAAATATACCCTAGGAAAAAATACGCAAGGCTTAGCCGATTATATGCTACAATCCTTTCCAAACGAACCCTTGAAAGTAGCCATTGCTTATGATTGCAGACACAATAGTAACACACTGGCAAAAGTAGTTGCCGATGTGTTTTCTGCTAATGGGATACATGTTTATTTGTTTTCAGACATGAGAACCACACCGGAATTGTCCTTTACCGTTAGGCATTTAAACTGTCACGCGGGAATTGTATTGACAGCCTCTCACAATCCGCCAGAATATAACGGATACAAAGTATACTGGCAAGATGGGGGACAATTAGTGCCGCCTCAAGACGATGAAATTATTCAACGTATTGAAGCTTTAGATTATAGTGCTATTAAGTTTGCCGCCAACGATAACTTGATCGAATATATTGACACAGTGGTTGATGCAGCCTTTGTAAAATCAACCCTTGAAAATTGCAGTTTCAATACCGCACAAGCTGCTAAAGAAAATCTTAAAATCGTTTACACTTCCCTTCACGGAACCTCGATTAAATCAATCCCTACTGTGTTAGAACAAGCAGGGTATAGTGCGGTAAATATTGTTGAAGAACAAGCAGTACCCAACGGAAACTTTCCCACTGTAAAATCACCCAATCCGGAAGAACCAGAAGCTTTGACTATGGCCTTAGCCTTAGCGGAAAAAGTAGGGGCTGATATCGTGATTGGAACCGATCCTGATTCAGACCGACTAGGAATTGCCGTTAGAGATACGGAGGGTAAAATGATTTTATTAAATGGGAATCAGACTATGGTCATCATGACTGCTTTTCTATTAGAACAATGGAAACGTGCTGGAAAGATAGATGGAAAACAATTTATAGGGTCAACAATTGTATCTACCCCTATGTTGCATGAGCTAGGCTCTGCCTATGGTGTGGAATGCAAAATTGGATTAACAGGCTTTAAATGGATTGCAAAAATGATTAAAGATTTTCCAGCACTGCAATTTATTGGTGGAGGAGAAGAAAGTTTTGGATTCATGGTAGGCGATGCCGTGCGAGATAAAGACGCTGTGGGCGCTACACTATTAGTTTGTGAAATTGCAGCGCAAGCCAAAGCAGCAGGAAGTACCTTATACCAGGAACTATTGAACTTATATGTTGATTATGGTTTTTATAAAGAGCACCTCATTTCGTTAACCAAAAAAGGAATTTCAGGTTTACAAGAAATTAATCAAATGATGATTGATTTGCGCGACAATCCAGTGGCTGAAATAAATGGCCAACGCGTTGTTTGCATTGAAGATTATGAGAATTCGACCGCTAAGAACATGTTTACCAATGAGACAGAACCTATTGCGATTCCGAAATCAAATGTGTTGATTTATTACTTAGAAGACGGCTCTAAAATTTGTGCACGACCTAGTGGCACGGAACCAAAAATTAAATTTTACTTTAGTGTCAATGCCCCTTTAGATAAAATTGAAGATTTTGCAGCAGTAGAAAAACAATTAGACGATAAAATTAAAAACATAATTACTGCCATGCAGTTGAATTAATGGACGAGAATTTAAAAAAAATAATCCCTTTTGTAAAACCGTATAAATTCCATGTCGTATGGAATATCATATACAATGTGTTGTATGCTTTGTTTAGCACCTTGTCTTTCATCTCTTTGATTCCGATGATGAAAGTGTTGTTCAACAATGCCGAAAGAGTCTATGAAGAACCCGTTTATAAAGGGATTTTCAATATCTCGGAATATGGAAATGATTATCTGTACTACTACATTACAAAATTAACGGAGCAAAATGGTCCGCAGTTCGCCTTGATTTTGGTGGTGGCGTTGGTGATTTCGACGTTCTTATTCAAAAACTTATTTAATTATCTAGCTTCCAATCATTTGATGCATCTCAAGAATGGTGTTTTGAAAGACTTGAGAAAAACAATGTACCATAAGATCATTGAGTTGCCCGTTTCCTATTATTCTGAAAAGCGGAAAGGCGATATCATGGCGCGTATGCTGGGTGATGTTAATGAAGTACAAAACTCTTTCTTTTCCATTTTGGAATTGATTGTAAAAGAACCCATGACCATTGTTTTTACTATTATAGCGATGTTTGCTATTAGTGTAAAACTGACGTTATTTGTTTTTGTTTTCATACCCGTTTCTGGCTTTGTCATTTCGAGAATTGGGAAATCCTTGAAATCAAAATCAGTGCGCATTCAGTATGAAAATGGTTTCTTAATATCGATTGTGGAAGAAAGTCTGTCGGGATTAAAAGTAGTGAAAAGCTACAATGCCGAAGGAGATTTCAAAGCGAAATTTAATGCCTCCATTGCTCGACTGTTGCAATTATCGAACAGTATCGGCAGAAAAAACAACCTTGCCTCTCCTATGAGCGAATTTATGGGGATTATTGTTATTGCCATCCTCTTGTGGTATGGGGGAAATATGGTTTTGGTGGAGAAACTTCCGAATGGTCAAGCAGTACTAGATGGCGCAAAATTTTTAGTTTATATGGGACTGGCCTATAATATACTAACGCCTGCGAAATCTATTTCTAAAGCTTCCTATTCTGTTAAGAGTGGCTTAGCAGCAGCACAGCGTGTATTTGAAGTATTAGAAGTCGAAAACACAGTGACTGACAAACCTGATGCGGTAGTTAAAACAGCATTTGACGATAAAATTGAAATCAAAAATATCAATTTCAAATACGAAGAGGAAAACGTATTAAAGAATTTTTCGATTACGGTACCTAAAGGGAAAACGGTTGCCTTAGTGGGGCAATCGGGTAGTGGAAAAAGTACGATTGCCAATTTATTGACACGGTTCTACGATGTTCAAGAAGGCACTATTACCATAGACGGTAGCAACATTAAGGACATCACTATGCATTCCCTTAGGGATTTGATGGGCTTAGTAACACAAGATTCTATATTATTCAACGACACCATTAAAGCCAATGTATCCCTAGGCAAAATGTCCGCTACTGATGAGGAAATCATTGAAGCGTTAAAAATTGCCAATGCCTATGAATTTGTTAAAGATTTACCTGAAGGTATAAATACAAACGTTGGTGACAGTGGCAACAAACTTTCGGGTGGACAGAAACAACGATTATCTATTGCCCGAGCGGTCTTAAAAAACCCTCCCATCATGATTTTGGACGAAGCTACTTCGGCTTTGGATACCGAAAGTGAACGATTAGTGCAACAAGCCTTGGAAAACATGATGCAGAATCGGACTTCGGTAGTCATTGCCCACCGCCTTTCCACGATACAGAAGGCCGATTTAATAGTTGTAATGCAAAAAGGAGAAATTGTAGAACAAGGCACCCATGAGGAACTGCTTGTTAAAAATGGTATGTATTCGAAACTGGTTAGTATGCAGTCTTTTGAATAATTACTTTACGGGTTGGTAACTTCTCACCTTCCAATCCTTATCCAGCAAATTGATAAACTGATAGTTCACTTTATCTTCGGGATCAAATTCCCCATTTTTATTGGTATCCTCTATCGTTCTGAAGTAAAGTAAGTTTTTTGATTCTATAATTTTCCAATCGATTAATTCTTGAAAGTCAACCGAAAGTTTGGTTAATTTTTGACCAGAAACCGTACTGATGTATAAAGATTTAATATCGCTAGAATCTAATTTACCGTCTTTATTCGTATCCAAATCAGCCATAGAATAGACCATTAATTGCTGCTTTGTTTTATCGGCAAAGGTTTTTAAATAGGTAGCCGTATCGATTAAAACAGGCTTATCGGTTAAGGCAAATAAAGTATCCTTTCCTATTTCTTGAAATTTTAAATTACTCAAATAGCCTGTGATTTGGTATTCTCCATAATTAGAAACCGTAAACCCTTCTCCTGTTTCTGAAGAAGATTTCAACCCTTTCCCAGCACCAGTAACCACCCCTATTGGATGAATCAAATAATTGGTACCTTCCATATTTATGGGCAAGTCGGCCACTTCCGTCTGCGTAGTATCCACGGGAATCTCTGCTGGCTTTGCTTTTGAAACAGCATCATAAGTTACCTTTGGTTTTTCTTCTTCTTGCTTTTTACAACTAGTACAGATTGCTGCCGTAATTAGCAAAAGAAAAGGAAAGTAGTTTTTCATCTTAAAAAAATTTGACACTCAAAAATAGTGAATTATTTTAGAGTTTGGCTGTCAATTTTACATTAAACACACGAGTAGTCATATAATTAGGAATACCGTATTGGCTTTTGGTATACACATCCCGTACCCAGGTATTGGTAATTGCATTTTGATTATTAAACAAATTGAATATCTCAAAACCTATTGATAAATCCTGAAATTTCTTTAACCAGTGTGCATTTGAACGCTCGTTGTTTTTTTCGGTTAACACATAAGCAAACCCCACATCAGCGCGGCGATAATCTCTTAAACGCGTTTGATATTGGTAGGAATCCGCATAAGAAGGAGAACCCCCAGGCAATCCTGTATTATACACCAAATTCATGTATAATTTCATATTCGGAATGTTTGGCATATAATCTTGGAATAAGATTCCGAACTTCAAACGTTGATCTGTAGGTCGCGCTATGTATCCTTTCCCGTCTTGATTCTCTTCGGTTTTCATATACCCAAAACTCAACCAGGATTCAGTTCCTGGAACAAACTCCCCGTTCAATCGCATATCCAATCCATAGGCATAGGCCGTAGCATCATTATTGGCTCTATACCGTATCCTTACATTGTCTAAGGTGTAGGTATTCACATCGGTCATGGATTTATAATAAGCTTCGGTTACCAACTTAAAAGGACGGTTATTCATTTTAAAATTATAATCATTACTCAAAACAAAATGATCCGATTTTTGCGCTTTCACATTTGGATTAACCACACCCTCCATATCCCTTAACTCTCGGTAAAAAGGAGGTTGATGATAAAGCCCTGTTGAAAGGCGGAATACCATATCTCTTTCCCAATCGGGTTTAAAGGTCAATTGCAGACGCGGACTGTACACAGTTTGCACTTTACCAGCCGAGATATTATCGCCTGATACCACCCAACTGTGAAAACGAGAACCAGCGGTAATCCATAATTGATGTTCGCCAATTTTGGTCTTAGTACTCCATTGTGCATAACCCGAAAAGCGATTGATGTCTACAAAATTAGTGGCTCTAACGTTTTGATAAGGCACTAACGGCCCTATATATGGGTTGTACGGTTGATCATTATGTGGCAAGTTCAAAACGGGAGGATTCAATGAAAATCCGGCTGAA
>CANFZC010000105.1 GCA_947451475.1 Flavobacteriaceae bacterium
CTCCTCAACACTTTTCCAGTATTTTTTGTTCGATGACATCGTATATAAATATTAGCTTCTTAATAATTTTATTAGTAGTGACACTTACCACACTCTAAACCTCCCATTTGTGCTGCAGTCAATTTGTCTACACCATATTTTTTAGAAAGTTCTTCGTGAATTTTTGTGTAATAGGCATTTCCTTCCATCTTAACATCGGTTTCGCGGTGACACTTAATACACCAACCCATAGTTAATGGAGCAAATTGCTTTTGGATTTCATAAGTCTGAACTGGACCGTGGCACTTTTGACATTCAATACCGGCCACTGTTACGTGCTGTGAGTGATTGAAATAAGCAAAGTCAGGCAAGTTATGGATACGCACCCATTTCACTGGACTTGTTTTACCTGTATATTTCATGGTTGTTTTATCCCATCCTACTGCATCATATAACTTTTGGATTTGCGCATCGTAGAATGCTTTTGAATGATCAGGAGTAGCTGTAGTATCACTTACCTCAGCAATGTTTTTATGACAGTTCATACAAACATTTAAAGAAGGAATACCAGCATTTTTACTTACTCGAGCTGCAGAGTGACAGTACTTACAATTGATACCATTACTTCCTGCGTGAATTCTGTGTGAATAGTGAATTGGTTGAATAGGTTCGTAATCTTGATCTACTCCTACTTGCATCATCCATCCGTAAACGAAAAATCCACTCGCCAACAATAAGAATACTGCTGATACAAATACTAAAAATTGATTTTTTACAAAGGCTTGCCAGATCGATAATCGAGCTTCTTTTGGTTCCACTTCAATTCCATTTGCTTTTGCTACTTTGGTCAATACATTGTTTACGAAAAACAACATGACTACCAACATAAGTAAAACCAATGAAAGTGCTCCAAGAATTACTTCGTTGGAAATTCCACTATTGTCTTGTGTTGCTTTCAAACCACCATCTACCGAAGTCATTCCTTTCGGGGCTTCTGGTTTTGGTTCGCTTGTATAGGCTAAGATATTATCTACATCTTGTTTTGACAATTGTGGAAAAGCCGTCATCACTGACTGATTGTTTTCTGCAAATAGTTTCACCGCATCAGCATCGCCTGATTTTATCAAGGCAGAGCTATTAGCAATCCATTTGTAGAACCAATCTTTAGCATGACGCCCTGTCACACCTCTCAGCGCAGGACCCGTCATCTTCTTATCTAAATTATGACAAGCTGCACAGTTAGTATTAAACAAAGCTTTACCTGCTATAGCATCACCTCCACCTGTAGCAGCAGGTGCAGCCGCCGGAGCAGCAATAGCCGTTGCAGTAGTCGCCGCCGGAGCAGCTGGAGTAGCGTTTTGAGATAATGAAGTTAAGGAGAATGTTAGCGACAAAGCTAAACCGAAGAGTATTTTCCTTGAAATCGAATTATGGTTACCCACCTTTTTCATATAGTATAATGATTATCGACTGATATTGGCGTAATCTCATTAGGTATTTACAACCTATTAAAATCATGCTCTTTATTAAAAACTTGCACAAAAATACGACTTATGTACTATTCTCAAAACCTTAAATATATCTTAAATTCAATTTATATTAATTCTAAATAATGTTTTCTCTTTTGTTTAATTTATTAAGTTTTACATTTGCATTAAAATCAAACCCTTATGAAATATTTACCTGGAATTAAACATATTTTATTACCTTCATTATTATGCATTTTATCTCAAAAAATGGTTGCTCAAGAGGAGAAAATGACGGTGACACAAGATCCTAAATTTGAACAATTACTGAATGAGAAAAGAAAGATAAATAGTTCCATAACCATCAATGATCGTTATAAAATTCAGATATTTAACGGAGACAGTGAAAATTCAAAAAAAACATTGATGGATTTTAAAAAAGACAACAAAGATATGGATGCCACTATTGTTTTCAGCACCCCCATGTATAAGGTATGGGTAGGTAACTTTAAAACTAGAATTGAGGCTGAAAAAAACTTAAATACATTGAAAAAGAAATATCCCAATGCGTTTTTGATTAAACCTAATAAATAAAAAAAGCCCCGCAAATTGCGGGGCTTTTTTGACTACTATTATTTCAACTTTTTCTTCACTTCCACTTCTTGGAAAGCTTCGATGAGATCTAGTTGTTCAATGTCATTGTAATTCTTGACTTGCATACCACAGTCGTAACCTTTGGAAACTTCTTTTACATCGTCTTTAAAACGTTTTAAAGTAGCTAATTCGCCTGTAAATATTACAACACCATCTCGAATTAATCGTATTTTTGAATTTCTAAAGATTTTACCATCGGTCACCATACAACCTGCAATGGATCCCACTTTAGATACTTTAAATATTTCTCGGATTTCTGCTGTACCAGTAATTTCTTCTTTCATTTCAGGAGACAACATGCCTTCCATCGCATCTTTCAAGTCATTGATCGCATCATAGATAATAGAATAACTTCTGATATCTATTTCTTCTTTCTGTGCTAATTGACGAGCGTTACCTGCAGGACGAACATTAAATCCAATGATGATAGCATCAGATGCTGAGGCCAACATTACGTCGGTTTCTGTAATAGCTCCTACTCCTTTATGAATAATATTGATTTGGATTTCTTCGGTAGATAATTTTGCGAATTCACTTGATAACGCTTCTACTGAACCATCCACATCTCCTTTAAGAATAATATTTAATTCCTTAAATTGACCTAGAGCTATACGACGTCCAATTTCTGCTAAAGTAATATGGCGCTGTGTTCTAACTGATTGTTCACGCATTAACTGTAGACGTTTTGTTGCAATTTGTTTTGCTTCTCTTTCGTCTTCGAATACGTTGAATTTATCTCCAGCAGTAGACGCCCCATCTAATCCTAATATAGAGATTGGTGTTGACGGTCCCGCTTCTTTAACATTGTGCCCTCTTTCATCATGCATTGCTTTCACTTTACCGTGATTTTTACCCGCTAATACATAATCCCCAACTTTTAAAGTTCCTGATTGTACTAAGATAGTTGATACATATCCTCTACCTTTATCCAATTGTGCTTCCACAACAGTTCCTACAGCAGCTTTATTCGGGTTTGCTTTTAAGTCAAGAATCTCGGCTTCTAGCAATACTTTTTCTAATAATTCTTTAACTCCCGTTCCTTTCTTAGCAGAAATATCATGAGATTGGTACTTACCACCCCAATCTTCCACTAATAAATTCATTGCAGCTAATTTCTCTTTAATTTTTTCTGGATTAGCACCTTGCTTGTCAATTTTATTAATGGCAAATATCATGGGTACCCCTGCAGCTTGTGCGTGACTAATTGCTTCTTTGGTTTGTGGCATGATATCATCATCGGCCGCAACTACAATGATAGCAATATCTGTTACTTGAGCTCCACGTGCACGCATGGCGGTAAACGCCTCGTGACCTGGTGTATCTAGAAACGTAATTCTTTGACCGCCTTCAAGTGTAACCGCATAAGCTCCAATGTGCTGTGTAATACCTCCCGATTCTCCTGCAATTACATTTTCTTTACGAATATAATCTAACAAAGATGTTTTACCGTGATCTACGTGACCCATTACCGTAACAATAGGCGCACGAGTTACCAAGTCTTCTGGTTTGTCTTCCACTACTTCTAGATTTTCTTCTAAATCAGTTGTAATGAATTCAACTTCATAACCAAATTCGTCAGCCACAATGGATAAGGTTTCGGCATCTAAACGTTGGTTCATCGTTACCATAATTCCTAAGGACATACAAGTTCCGATTACTTTTGTAATTGGCACATCCATCATGGTAGCAATCTCACCTACGGTAACAAATTCAGTAACTTTAATGGTTTTGCTACCTTCTTCAAGAGCTTGCATTTCATCTTCCGTTCTTTGACGGTGCGTGTCACGCTTGTCTCTTCTGTATTTGGCCGCTTTCGATTTATTCCCTTTTCCTTGAAGACGCTCTAGCGTTTCTTTGATTTGGTTTTTTACTTCTTCTTCTGTTGGTTCAACTTTTTGAACTATTGCAGGACGAGCTCCCTTTTGGAATCCTCCACCTGGCTTATTTCCAAATTTATTAGCGCCTCCACCTTGTGTATTATTACCGCCACTAGTGATGGCCGGTTTATCTCCAGGTTTTGGTGGAATTCTTTTACGTTTATTTTTATTGGCGTTATTTGCTGCTTGCGCTGCATTTTGAGTTGCTCCAGGAGTAGCTGGTTTCCCTGCCTCTTTCTTGAACTCTTCTTTTTTCTTTTTTGGTTTATTAAACTGTGACAAATCGATTACTTGACCTGTCAAAGTTGCCCCTGAAAGTTTTTGGTACTGTGTAGTAATAGTTTCATCTGCTGGAGTTTCTGCTGCCTGAGTTGGCTTTTCCACTTTTTCAAGCTTATCAACTTTAACTTCTATTGGCTTTACTTCAACTTCTTCCTTCTTTTGTATAACATTTTCTTTCTTATCTGAAGCAATTTTAGGTGTTTCTGATGAGCTAGGCATAGATGTTTTAGGTTCTAGATCTATTTTACCTACCTGTTTTGGTCCCGTAACTACAGCTTTTGCCTTGATTAGCTCTAATCGCTGACGTTCTTCATCAAGTTTACGCTTATCTTCTATTTCTTTTTCTCTCTCAAGACGAAGTGCTTCTTTCTCTTTTTTTATTTCTTCGCTTACGCCTTTAGAAGCTTCTTTGTTTCCTTTGTCTCCTGCAAATTGACCACAAAGAATATTATACACATCATCGGAAATTTTTGTGTTTGGACTTGCTTCAATAGCAATTCCCTTATCTTTAAGATAATCCACAGCTCTTTCCAAAGAAATATTTAATTCCCTTAAAACTTTATTAATTCTAATATTTCCTTCAGACATAAAATCTTTTTAATGTTATCTATTATGGGCGAAAGAATTAGTCCTCAAACTCTTCTTTCAATATTTTTATTACTTCTAAAATTGTTTCTTCCTCTAAATCCGTTCTTCTTACTAAATCAGCCACATCTTGATTTAAAATACTTCTTGCAGTATCCAATCCAATTTTGGCGAATTCATCAATTACCCATCCGTCGATTTCATCGGAGAACTCAGTTAATTCAACATCGTCTTCTTCAGCAGTAATTCCTTCACGAATAACATCTAATTCATATCCTGTTAACAGACCTGCTAACTTAATGTTATGTCCTCCGCGTCCTATAGCTTTAGAAACTTCTTCTAATTTCAAGAAAACTTCTGCTCTTTTTTTCTCTTCATCAATTTTCACCGATGAAACTTTAGCAGGACTTAACGCTCTTGTAATGTATAATTGTAAGTTACTTGTATAGTTGATTACATCAATATTTTCGTTTCCTAATTCACGAACAATACCATGTATACGCGAACCTTTCATCCCAACACAAGCACCAACCGGATCAATTCTATCATCGTAAGAATCTACAGCCACTTTGGCTTTTTCTCCCGGAATTCTTACTACTTTTTTAATCATAATCAAACCATCAAAAACTTCTGGAATTTCTTGTTCAAACAATTTTTCCAAAAATTTATCAGCTGTTCTTGACATGATGATTTGTGGCTTGTTGCCTTTCAATTCAACACTTTCAATAATCCCTCTTACGTTGTCTCCTTTGCGGAAAAAATCAGATGGAATTTGCTTTTCTTTTGGCAAAACAATTTCATTTCCTTCATCATCCACCAAAATTACGACTCTTGGACGAACATGATGTACTTCTGCAGTATAAATTTCTCCAATTAAATCTTTAAATTGCTTGTAAAGATTAGTATTGTCGTGCTCATGTATTTTAGAAATTAAATTTTGACGTAAAGCTAAGATTGCTCTTCTACCTAAATCGATTAGTTTTACTTCTTCAGAAACCTCTTCTCCTATTTCAAAATCAGGTTCTATTTTTCGTGCATCAGTCAAGGTAATTTCTTCATTTTCCAAATCTAAATCATCATCAGCGACAACAATTCTTCTTCGCCAAATTTCCATATCTCCCTTATCTGGATTGATAATGATATCAAAATTATCATCAGAACCATATTTCTTTTTTAATGCGTTTCTAAAAACATCCTCCAAAATCGCCATAAGCGTTACTCGATCAATAAGTTTGTCATCTTTAAACTCTGAAAATGATTCGATTAATGCAATATTTTCCATGCCAAATTTTAATTAAATATTATAATAACAATTGCTTCTTTTATTTCTGAATAAGGAATTTCACGTTTATGTTCCACCGTCTCTTTTCCTTTGCCAATTTTTTTTGGTTCTCTAGCGGTCCAAGAAAGAACTATACTTTCCTCGGAGGCATTTTCTAACTTAGCCTCTATAGTTTCAATTCCTGTTTTTACCTTCAGTGTTCTTCCAATGTTTTTTTTATACTGTCTTATTAGTTTTAAGGGAGTTGAAACACCAGCTGAAGCAACTTCTAATGAATAATCTTGTTCTTCTCGATCTAAATTATTTTCAATTGTTCTGCTGATATCAATACAGTCCTGTAAATTAACCCCTAAATCTCCATCCAAAGTTACTGTGATTTTGTAACTCTCTGAAATAGTTAAATCTACAAGAAACAATGATGGACTTGACTGCAATCCTTCTTCCAATAAACGTGTAACTTTCTCTTTAAATGTCATAGTTGTATAAAAAGAGGGAAGCAGTGCTTCCCTCATTATTTATTTTTGAATGCTAAATAACGGTGCAAATATAGTTATTTTTTTATAAATCAAAAAAGCATTGCTGTATCAAAAAAAAATAATACCTTTATTGTTTGAAAATTACAATCCAAAAATTACTTTTTACATTATGAAAAAAATCTTAGTCCCAACAGACTTTTCAGATCACGCCGGATACGCATTAAAAGTTGCCGCACAAATTGCCAAAAAAAATGGGGGAGAAATTTTCCTTCTTCACATGTTAGAATTACCTCATCAAGCTAGTGATGC
>CANFZC010000106.1 GCA_947451475.1 Flavobacteriaceae bacterium
AAAAGAGCTGTACAAGAATTACTGGAGCATACACCGCAAACCCAGAACTTCTCGTTACTTACGACTTCTGACAACTTCTGGAACACCGATATCAAATCCATTCAAAAGGACCTTCAAGAGCTAACCTATAGTGCCGAACCGTTCCAATTAGACAACCTAATTGCTAAGGTGAACGCCCGCAAGTCGGCTTTCAACAAAGACATCATCGTCATCACCGATGCGGTAGGCCTAAAGGACAACCAAACCAAGAACTTCCGCCCCGAAGATAACGTCTACTTCATGATCCCCGAAGCCGAGCAAAAGAACAACGCTACTATTGACAGCGTGTTTATCCAACAAACACTAGATAACTTCTACGAAATAGGCATCAAAGTAACCGCTAATGGCGACGACTTTGAAGACCTTCCGATTGCCTTGTATAACCAAAATAAGTTGGTGGCCAAAACGCTAATCAACTTCGAGACGCCTACCAAAACCATCAACTTCAATATCCCAAAAGAAGATTTCCACGGCTATGCTTCCATCAGTGACAAAGGGTTAGAATACGATAACAACTACTATTTCAGCATCTCAAAACCTAGCAAAACCAACGTCATCAGCATAGGCGACACCGATAAAAGCAACTTCTTATCGCGCATCTATACGAGTGGCGAATTCAATTATACCAATTTCCCCCTAGCCAATCTAGACTATAATCTGATTGACAAGCAAGACGCGATTGTGTTAAACGAACTAAAAGACATCCCACAAGCGTTACAAACGACCTTAAAACAGTTCGTATCCAAAGGCGGTAATGTGATTGTCATTCCGGCACAAGAGTCGAACGTAACCACCCTAAACCGTTTCTTAGCCTCCTTCGGAGCCCTAAAAGCTTCCGACTATACGCTTGCGGATAAGAAGGTAACCAAAATCAATTTCAACCACCCACTCTACAGCACAGTATTCGAAAAGAAAATCGATAACTTCCAATACCCAAATGCCAAAGGCTCATTTACCCTAAGCAATACGGCTCCGGCTATCTTATCGTACGACGATCAAAGTCCGTTCCTAACCTCGATTGCCAACGATCTTTCCTCCGTATACGTTTTTACTGCACCATTGAATAAAACCAACAGCAACTTCCAAAATTCGCCCCTTATCGTGCCCACCTTCTACAACATGGCCCAAAGCGCTCAGAAGACGGGAGTGAATGCGATTGTGATTGGGGAGAACCAACCTTTTGTGGTCGAGTCCTTGTTATCCAAAGACGAAATCCTTACCGTAAAAAACGGCACCGAAAGCTTCATCCCTGTGCAACAATTACTCAATACAAAAGTCAAGATGAGCTTCAACGAAAACCCTGCCACCGCTGGGAACTACGGAGTGTATAATGGCCAAAACCTAGTGCAAAACATCAGCTTCAACTACAACCGTACAGAGAGTAATTTAGCGTTGGCCAACCCAGAGGCTGCCGCACAATACAAACAAATAGAAGACATCGAATCGGTGTTCAACACCATTCAAACCGATAGAACCGACACGCAAATCTGGAAATGGTTTGTGTGGCTCACCCTACTCTTTTTAGCGCTAGAAGTACTAATTCAAAAATTTGTAAAATGAACCTAATCATCCGAAAAGCCAAGATTATCGACCCACAAAGTCCCTTTCATAATCAAACCGTTGATGTCAAAATCACCAAGGGCTATATCGAAGAAATAGGAACGTCCATTCAAAACAAGGAAGACCACCAAGAATGGCAACAAGACAACTTGCACCTGTCGCAAGGCTGGTTTGATAGCAGCGTGTCGTTGGGCGAACCAGGATATGAAGACCGGGAGACTATTAGTAACGGACTAGCAGTAGCGGCCCATTCAGGGTTCACAGGCATCGCCTTGCAGCCCAATTCTTTCCCAGTAATCGACAACCAATCCCAAGTGCACTTTGTCAAACAAAAAGCAGCCCATACCGCAACAAGCATATACCCCATCGGAGCACTGACCAAAAACAGTGAAGGCAAAGACCTAGCCGAACTCTTCGATATGAAGAATGCCGGTGCCATAGCCTTCGGGGATTATGCCAAAAACGTATCGAATGCCAATCTATTGAAAATCGGTCTGCAATACACCCAAGACTTCAACGGACTCATCATAGCATTCTCCCAAGACGAAAACATCAAAGGTCAGGGTGTCGCCCATGAAGGAATAGTGTCCACCAGATTAGGACTAAAAGGGATCCCCAACCTAGCCGAAGAACTGAGCATAGCGCGCAATCTATTACTACTAGAATATACGGGTGGCAAACTGCACATCCCAACAATATCGTCGGCCAAATCGGTCGCCCTAATCAAAGAAGCCAAAGCCAAAGGCTTACAAGTAACCTGCAGCGTAGCAGTGCACCATCTAGTGCTAACAGACCAGAAACTAGATACTTTTGATACCCGATATAAAGTATCCCCTCCACTGCAAGAAGAATCCAACAGACAAGCATTACTGGCAGGAATCCTCGACCACACCATCGACTGCATCACCTCAGACCATAACCCTATGGATATCGAACACAAGAAAATGGAGTTCGATCTAGCCAAGAACGGTACCATCGGATTAGAAAGCGCCTTCGGTGCCCTACTAACGGTGTTGCCTTTAGACTTAGTCATCCAAAAACTAACGGCCGCCAAAGCAATACTAAACCTAGATAGCCCAAACATAGCCCAAGGAAATAAAGCCGATATCACCTTCTTTACCCCAGCAGTAGAATGGACTTTTACCAAAGAAGCCATCCACTCTAAATCAAAGAACTCCGCCTTCTTAAACCAACCCATGAAAGGGAAAGCCATCGGAATATATAATAACCAAATATTTGTTTGCAATGGATAAACAAACCATAGACGAAGGGAAATCAATCGCGATTACCAGCTATATCTTGATGGTAGGGGTCTTAATCGCCCTCTCCATGAACTCAGAGAATAAAAACAAGTTTGCCGCCTTCCACATCCGTCAAGGATTGGGATTAACGGTTACGTTTATAGTTTTAGGAGTATCCATCAGCAGCTTCAATAACATCTTAGTGGCCGCTCCTATGTGGATTTTTATTTCGGTACTCACCATGTACGGCATCTTTACCGCCGCCAAAGGGGAAACGACACCGCTTCCTTTATTAGGCGGTTTATTCCAAAAAGTATTTAAAAACATCTAATGGCTTTATCCCTACAGTACCTCATAAGAGAACCCAAAGTAAAAAAGGAAACCAACCCGCTACTACTGCTGCTGCACGGCTACGGCAGTAACGACGAAGACTTGTTCTCGTTTGCTAGCGAACTACCAGAGGACTACTACATCATATCCGCTAGAGCCCCCTATGATCTAACCTACGGTAGCTACGCCTGGTACGCCATCAACTTCGATGCCGATGAAAACAAATTCTCCGACATCGAACAAGCCAAGCAATCCAGAGATTTGATAGCCAACTTTATAGATGAGTTACTAACCACCTACCCCATAGATAAAGATAAGGTGACGCTGATAGGCTTCAGCCAAGGCAGCATTCTAAGCTATGCTGTAGCCCTATCCTATCCACAAAAAATCCAACGAGTAGTAGCCATGAGCGGCTACCTCAACACCGATATGGCTTTAGCCAATTATGCCACTAATGATTTCTCCAACTTGAAAATATTTGCCTCCCACGGTACTGTAGACCAAGTGATCCCCGTAGACTGGGCACGTAAAGTCCAACCTGCTATTCAGGCGCTAGGCATAAACATCACCTACAAAGAATATCCCGTAGGCCATGGTGTGGCCCCACAAAACTTCTTTGACTTCAAAAACTGGTTGCAATCCTAACACAAAAAAAGGTCTTGATTGCTCAAGACCTTTTTTTGTTATTGCTCGGTATCTGAACCGGTAACCTTCGTTCCTATCTCGCCGTCGCCTGCAAACTTGTCAACGCCTGCCTGCTTTAAAACATAGCCTTTCGAAGCTACCAATTGCCAATCGCCCATCGTCCATACTTTGGTTTTATCACTGCCCGTCAAGAGCATCGAACTAGTTTCATTAGGCAAAAACACTTCCGCCTGTTTCAAATCTTCACTAAATAAGATATAAGCACTCAACGCTTCATCAGCATTATCAGCTTGATCCATCGGATTCAATTGCAAACCCGAAAATACCTTAACACATTCCTTGTTTACCTTAGACCAGATATAACCAGCTGAGGCCAAACAACCATTTTCATCTTTATCATTCACCACCGTAGAATCCTTAACCGTCACATTGCCTTTTCCTTCAGTAACTTCTTCGCCAGCGTCCTTCAATTTGCAAGAACCAAAAGCCACTAACAGCAGTAAAAGTGTAATCGTTTTTTTCATAATCGTTTCTTCAAAGGGGCTAATTTAATTCTTTTGGATATAAGTAGGAGTTCAAAATCTCAAAAGATATCGTTTGGTCGTCATTAACAAAGTATTTCAATAAGACCTCACCCCATATTTCACCATTGCTGTAGTTAGCAATTACCCATCTATGGTTCAAAATTTTTACTTTATTGATAATATACTTTTGCTCCCCCATCTTAGGTTGGTCGGTATATTTATTGCCTTCTGGGGCATCATTATAGGCCAACAACGCTTGCTTTACCTTTTCACTAAAAGCAGGTAAATCGTTTTGCTGCAAGTAGTTTTGCGCACGATCATTGGTCTCCAATGAAAAAGCATTCGCATCATACAGTTGATTGGTAACCAATTTCAAACTGTCGGTGACCTTCTTCTTCGTCTCGGTCAAGGAGGCAATAGCAGCGCCATCCTTGGAAGTAAAATATTTATACGTAAAAACATTCATCAACGCTGCAATGATAAATAAATAAAGAAATAAGGACTTTCTCATAAGGGTTATAGGGTTATTTTTAAATTATCGTAGGCCAAATAAACAGTAGCCGGTAACGTTTCTTGTACTTCTTTATGAAATCCCATATGATGACTGATATGGGTGATATAAGCCTTCTCTGGTTGTACCAAATGTATGAAATCTAAGGCATCCTGCAAACTAAAATGGGAATGATGGGGTTCTGCCCTCAAGGCATTAATTACCAATACTTTTAGACCCCGCAACTTGGCTATTTCAGCCGCAGCAATCGTTTTAACATCGGTCAAATAAGCAAAGTCTTGGATGCGATACCCAAATACTTGCAATGACCCATGCCCTACATTAATCGGTGTAATCAAGGTTTTGCCAATTCTAAAATCACTATCGTTCTTCACTTCAAAGGTATCTACACTAGGCGCACCTGGGTATTTATCTTCGGTCGCAAATATATAATCAAACCGCCGCTGTAAATTCAACAGCACGCGCTCATGAGCATAAACAGGAATATTTTTTTGCTGTTTAAAGAAAAACGGACGGATATCATCCAATCCTGCCGTATGATCTGAATGCTCATGGGTAAACAACAACGCATCCAATCGCTCACATTGGGAAACCAACATCTGCTGCCTAAAGTCAGGACCACAATCAATCACTATAGAATGATCCTCCCAAGTCACCCAAACCGAAACCCGCAACCGCTTGTCTTTGATGTCGTTACTCAAACAAACAGGATGTTCACTTCCGATGACCGGAATGCCCTGCGAAGTACCTGTTCCTAAAAAATAAACTTGCATAATAGCACGGTTTTTGTGGTGGTGTTTTTAATTACAAGAATTAAAAGTAATTAATTACAAAAATAGACTTAATAATCTTTTTATAAAATAGCTATTTTACTAACTTTGCCCTGTAGATAAACTATTATGGATAATATTGTTTCAAACATCAAACTGAAAGGCGATAAAGCCATTGAATCGATTCCGGCAATCAAAGATAAGGCTTTGCGCATTAACCTAAATGAAAACATTTATGGTACGTTTGCCGAAATTGGGGCTGGCCAAGAGACTGTGAGACATTTTTTCCGTGCAGGGGGATCATCAGGAACCATTGCAAAAGCAATGTCGGCCTATGACAAAGACTTTAGTGACGCTATCTACGGTGTGGAAGATGACGGAAGATATGTAACCGAAAGCCGTCTCAAAAAGATGCTTTCCCACGAAGTACAATTAATCGAACAACGTTTAAAAAGAGATAAACATCCCAACAAAATATTCTTTAGTTATGCCAATACGGTAGCCACTATTGATTTTGCCAAACAGTTTAAAGGCCACGGTTGGGTGGGTATTAAATACCAAGTCGAACCAGACGAAGACTATAACGAAATCATACTCCACATCCGATTCAAAGAAACGGATGCTAAGCTACAACAAGAAACGCTAGGGATTTTAGGAGTAAACCTAATCTACGGCGCTTACTATAAGTACAATGACCCTAAAAAGTTATTGCGCTATCTATACGACCATTTAGACAAAGACCAATTAGAAATTGATACCATCAACTTCTCAGGACCGCGTTTTGCCAATGTAGACAACCGCCTAATGAGTCTTCAGTTAGTGAAAAATGGCATGACCGATGCCGTAATGTTTGGGCCAGATGGCAACAACATACTACCTGCTTCAATTCTATACAAAAAGAACATCTTAGCGCTTAGAGGTAGTTTCCGTCCGGTAACCAAAGTGAGCACCGACATGTATGAAAAGTCACTAAAGATGTTCTTGGATGAAAACAAAGTAGAAAAAGACAATACATTAGTCATCTTCGAAATCACCTTATCCAACTTGCGCTCAGAAGGCGAAATTGACGAAAGGGACTTCATGGAT
>CANFZC010000107.1 GCA_947451475.1 Flavobacteriaceae bacterium
AAGGAATCCTCTAACTTTTTGTTGAATATAAAGTGCGGCAAGTTTGTCTTCAAACTTTCTCCAAAACAGCATATCTTCATACCATTTTAAATAAACTTCTCTGGTTACTTCTTTCATTGTTTACTTTTTGCTAAAGCGTTATTAAGTTCGATACATGATTCAACGCAAAATAGTTCACTCACTCACAAATTTGCGAATGGCAAAAGTAAAACATTCCCATTAAGAAGTAAAATTTAAAGCAGTAATTTTTACGGATTATCTCAAACTTTATGGCCGTGTTTCGCAAGTTTGGATGAATAGCGGATTGTTGTTGGAATCTCTATTAAAATTTATGCTGCAAGGCCTTTGAACGAAATCGTAATAGCGCCTGTTCCTGAGTATAAATCTGACCCACTTAGCGCTTTATCTATGCCTTTGATATGCTTTAACCCTTTAGAAGCTATACCGTAGGGTTCTATCGATTGATTACTAAAAAGCGGGGGTTCTGTATAAAATTGTAGTGGTATTAAATTGCAATTTAAGTACAAGCTATTTAAAGTTGGTTTACTATAATCAGTACTATATCAGTACTATATCAGTACTATATCAGTACTATATCAGTACTATATCTATGGCTTTTTGCAAGAGTAGTATAAGAACGCTTAGCACGCAATAGAAGGTGAGTCTTAGCGCTCTATATTCTGAATTGGACAATTGGAATTGTCCCGTAACTTTTTCTTGTTACAAGAATTTTTTATCGAAGCTGAGGGGTAGTAAGTTAGTGATGGAATCGGATTTGTACACTTCGCCACGTTCTCCCATGAAATAGATTTCGATAGGCGTGTCTTGTTTGAATTCGTATTCCGAGATGGATTGTCTGCAAGCGCCACAAGGAGGGATTGGAGACAGGGTTGTATTAGTATCGGAGGCGGCAGTGACGGCAAGTTTTAGAATTTTTGCTTCGGGATAGATTGCGCCGCTTTGAAAAATAGCTACCCGTTCTGCACAGAGTCCGGATGGGTACGCGGCATTTTCTTGGTTAGAGCCTAATACAATTTTGCCGTTGTCTAGCAAAAGGGCGGTGCCTACTCTGAATTTGGAATAGGGAGCATAGGCTTTTTTACGGATATCCACGGCTTGCTGCATTAAGTCTTGAACGTCTTGCGGTAGTTCGGATGCTGATGCGAATACGGTAAATGTGGTTTTGATGTTTATTTCTTTCATTCGGCAGGGCTATTTAGTTCACTATTGAGGAAAAAAAATCCAAATTTCAAAAAGGAGAAATTTGGATATTATTTTTATGAGGCTCTATCTATTAATAATCGTCGTATTTGTCACCAAAGTTAAACGTTAATGAGAAGCGAAGGGTGTTTTCTAACGGATTTTTAACTTTCGATGCCGAGAATAAATACGATACGTCAACTTTGACCACATTGTATTTGAAACCGGCTCCTAGGGAGAAAAATTTACGGGCTCCTTTTATTGGGCTTTCATGGAAATAACCTAGGCGGAACGCGAAGGAGTCTTGATATAAATATTCAGTACCTAGGGAATAAGTGAATTCTTTTAATTCTTCACTAAATCCGCCTGGAGCATCGTTAAAAGATTTTAAGATACCTGATACCCAGTTGATGCTGTTGTATTTATTTCTGTTGTCTGTGTTTATTGAATTGGCGGCTTCTGTATTGGCCTGATTGATGGCGGCAGCGGCAGCAATGTCTTCAGGAGAATTGGAAGCAGGGTCTACAGTTACTGGATCTACTCTTAAGAAAGGAGTAGGAACTAATAGTTTGGCTAACTCAACGTTGAACGACACTTTGTTGTATTCGTCAAAAATAAAGTCGTAGGAACCTCCGACTCTCATCATGGCCGGCAAAAAGTTGGCACTACCATCATCAGCGGTACCAGCATCGTAATTTATTTTTGGCCCCATGTTTTGGAAGTTGAAACCAAGACGTAATCTTCCGTTAAAATCAGAGAATGCGGCTTCTTCTCCTTGGTAAAAACCTGCTACGTCTACTGCAAAGGTAGAAGCTGGTTTAGCATCACCTGTACCGCTTGCGTCTGGTATTCTAAGGGCTGAGCGGATATAACGTCCGGCAACTGCCATGGAAAAACGTTCACTAAGTTTCAAAGAATAAGAACCGTCTAGTGCTAATTCGCTTGGTTTTACAATTTGAGGAGCATCTTCTGCGTTTTGTCTTAATTCGATTTCGCCTAAACCAAAATAACGTAAGCCTACGGCAAACGCATTTCTTCCCTCATCGCCGAAACGGTTGTAATAGGTTACTTGGCCTAAAGAAATATCGTTTACTAAATCAGTTAAATAAGGAGTATAGCTGGTGCTGAATCCTTGTTTATCTATTGAAAAAGTATATTTGGCTGGGTTCCATTGTTGAGAATACGTATCGGGTGAAGTAGCAACCCCTTGGTCGGCCATACCAGCAGCACGAGCATCGGCAGCAACTAAAAGGAAGGGTACTCCAGTTGTAATCACTCGGCTATCTAACGGGCTGGTCTGCGTTTGCTGAGCTGCAACGTTATTAATCGAGGTTAATATAAAAAGTAAAAGAGCAATTTTTTTCATTATCATTCTAAATAAAAGTTAACAAATATAGCATTTTCCTAAAGGATTACAAGTTTTTCTATTTTTTCGGCTTTTTTATTCGACAAAGTGGACTTAACGGTTAATTTATAGACGTATACCCCTTTACCGATTCGGTCTCCAAAATCATCTTTTCCATCCCAAGTAATTTCTCTACAGAGGAACCCATCCGTAGTGACGGTTTGATTTTTAGTCCAGACAATTTTCCCTGTTATCGTCATGACTTGTACCTGGACCTCGAGGGGTTCGAAGGGTCTGTTGTGCGAAAACCAAAATTCGGTATAGCTTACAAAAGGGTTGGGGTAATTTAAGACATGATCAAGGGTGATGCTTTCATTTCCGACTACTACAAATTGGATTTCGGCCGTGATAGGATTATTATAAACGTCCCACGCTTTGAAAGTAATGGTATGCAAGCCTACGGCTAAATTTCGGAACGGGTAATACACTTTCCCGTGTGTATAATCATCTAATGATGTTTCGTAATAATCATTCATGATGTAAGGCTTGGTTTCGTCTCCGTCTAAAATGCCCACTATATCATGACCGATACCACTTGCGGTATTGATTCCGTGTTCGTCTTCTAATTTAGCTAGGAAGAAGGGAGATTCATTGGTGATTCCGCCATTAACGAATGTTTCGTCATTCATGTACAGTTTTACTTTTGGACCTGTAATGTCGGCAACTGCATTGGTATTAATTCCCCCAATCTTTATATCGGTATTGTATCCTGTTTTGTCTAAAAGGGTTTGATTTCTTTTAGCATAAAAACTAATTCTTCCGGTGCCAAGAGGGATTCTGATGTCACGAGGTACCACGAAGCCAATTTCAAATTTTCCATTAACTACTGTGGCATTTCCTCTAAAAATAGTTTCGCCTAGGGTATTGAAATTAATCGAAGGGCTGTAGCCGTCATTGTTTAGGGTGGCTCTTAGTACGTCTTTGTCAAAAATATTTACAGATAAATCTCCGTTATAAGTCGTTAGCAGGTTGTTATTGCCGTCTTGCACTTCTCCTGCAATTTTCATATAGGCTAGTGATTGAAAGTCGGCTATGGGTCCGGTAATCGGTTGGTCATTAACTTTCGTTAATACCACTTTGGGAGCGGGGATAGCTAACATCAGGGCCGGGTCACCCAAATAGAAAACCACATTGGTCGCGAAGTTGGGTCCGGCGTTTTTAGCTCTTCTCAACGCTTCGGCGATAGAAGGATATCCGTTGCCACTGTAATCGAATAAGTATTCGGCGATTTTATCATTAAAATCTTCGGCAGGGCCTTGTCCGATGGTTCGTATGGTGGTAATCATGGAAATGGCACCTCCTTTTGGGTTCCAATAGGTGTATTCGCCTCCAGTAGACACGTAAGGATTATCAAAGCGTGAGAAATCGCAGGTTATGGTAATGAAGAGTGGGTATCTGTAGCGATTGCTAAGGTTTTGTCCATCCGATTTTTCCCAGATACGTTCTGCAGATAATTCTTCGGGACCACCGTGTCCGAGGTAGTTAAAAACTAAAGCCCCTTTTTCAAAAGCGGCAAAAATTTCTTCTCTTGCTTTTGGGTAGCGTTTACCCCCTGCGGAAGTTTCTTCTTGGTAGGAGTCTAGCAGGATTTTTTTGAAATTGATGAATGGTTTTTGGGCTACGATAACATCGGTTAAATTATTCTGTGTCGCTTGTAATGAGATGTCTGTTGTTTTGTCGGTATCATCCGCTATACATACATAATTGTTTCGCCAGTTTCCGTATGATTTTAGGTCGTGGTATTCTAGTACTTTATTGACCATTTCATCGGCTTGTTCTGTCGAGCTTACAATCATCCTGCCCGTCGCAATATCAATGTTTGAAAAGTAGCTAGTGGTGCTGCCTTCATTGGCATCCATGCATCCATAAAAGTCGTCTGATGCAAAGGAAGATTCTCCTTCGGTATAGCTATTTAAGGCGTGGTAGATCGGGACTATATTGGTGTTGTTTGGAATTCTGTTTTTGAAATCATAGGAGGTGTCGCCAAACAGGTTAACATATTTTATTTTTTTGTCGGGAGAGGAGGCGTTGCTATAGATGTATTTTATAAAATTTCTTATGGCAGCGATGTCTTGTTTGCCGGAACCAAATTCTTGGTAAATGGATTCCAGCGTTATGGTTTTTACATTTAGTTGGGAATAGTTGCGATGAAAAGCGGCTAATTTTTCGGCTTGGGTGTATAGAAATTGGGGTGTGATGATTACATAGTCCACATCTTGAAATTGCCCTTGTGCATTGGTGAAAACAGTTCCTTTTAGGTTTTGGTTATCCACTTTGGTCTTTGAATCCCTTAGAGGGGTGTAGTAATCATTGGAGTCCACCACGATATATTTTCGCACTTCCCCTAAGGTTGCTTTAAAGCTAAAAGTGCTCTGGCCTACGTTAGTGGCCTTGGTGATGTTGTATAGGTCTGTAATGTCCCATACTTGCGTTATAGCAGTAGCGTTGGATAATTGGTATTCGCCCACTTCTGGTAGGGTGCTAGCCGCATTATATTGGAATCTGTATTGCTTTCCATTTCCTTTGAGGTTGCTTTTAGCTTTAATGATGATATAGTCTAAGTACCCTTTTGAGTTTGGAACACCATTATTATTATAGGTCACTTTTACTGTGATGTCACCTGAGCTGACCGAGGTCGTATTGGTCATGGTTTGTTCTTTGGCTATATCGCTTCCGCCGGACGATAAGGATGGAAGATTTAAGGTGCTTACCAATTGGCTATTGGCTTCTATTTTAAAGGAAGTAGGGCTATAGGCAATCGCAGCAACATGAGTAGTCACTTCTATGGGAGTGGAAGTGATTAGATTGGGTAAATTAAATTTGAAATCTTGCTCGGCATCCACGCTGAATTGTTCTCCAAACCAGATGCGTCCTAATTTTCCAATATTTACATTGTCTACTTCATGAAATTGATAATCGTCGTAAATGGAGATGTTAGTGGTTGCGGCCTCCGAGGGTTGGGCCATGTCATTTATTCTTTTGCCTTCGTCCCCTTGAACGGTTACATAGTAATAGGCTTTGTCAGCATATATATTGAGATGGCTTTTGTATTCAGCGTTCCAATTGTCCATGCCTTCCGCATAGAATAGGATATAGTCTTGATTATCGAACTGCCCGTCCTCTTCACCCACAAACTGAATTGCGTTTTCTGCTATATCCATAGGGTAGGAAGTGCTGTTTAAAAGCGGTAACATTCGGCCACCATTACCGTAAATTTTAATCTTTCTAGGGTCGACGCTAGTGTTGAGTCCGATGCTTTGTAAAAAGCTTTTCGAAAGTTTGTATACCCCTGATTTTTGAACGTAAAAGCGATACCAGTTACCACTATTTAAAACGGAGTTGTCTATGGCAGTAACGTTATTGACGGTGTAATTGGATTTATTGTTTTGGTTCTGAGCAATGGTATAGTTGCAGGAAATTAATTTCTTGAAGGTGTTGCCTTCTTTGACAATGGGGGATAGTATGATTTGGCCATAATATAGGTCTCTTGCCGCACCTGATTTTAGGGTGTATTGGAAAGAAGTGGGAATTTCTTTGGTCGCTAAATCACCTAATTGGCTTTCTAAAATGGGTTCAAATACCAAATTAGAGAGCTGTAGTGCATTTGGATTTACCTCGCTATTGAGTTTGATTTGCAACGAAAACTCCAATTTCTTAGTGTATCCGTTGAATAAATAATTTTGAATATCAAATTGAGGGATGTTGACCGAATACTGGTTGTAAAGGAATTCTTTTTTATCAGTCCAATGCAGTGCTATGCTCCCTTGCTCTTGAGCAATAGCAATGAGTCCGCTGCATAACAGAAGGAGAGAGGTAAAAGTCTTTTTCATAACAAGTAGTAAACGGATTTTCGAGCAAAATAGTATTTCATTAGCAAAAAAACTTTTTTTTCAATTAAAATACAATAAAACTTTTAAATTTGCGTTATTAAGTAAATCGCCTGAAAAGACGAATTTAGTATTAATTTAAAAAATGTGTTGCAATTTAATCCTTAATTCTTATATTGCGCCACGAAATTTATTACCTACTAAGAGTATGAAAGTAAACAAAATTATTGCTGTAAAATTATTACTATCATTAG
>CANFZC010000108.1 GCA_947451475.1 Flavobacteriaceae bacterium
AAGATTTACACAATGAAACAAGGAATTCACCCAGAAAATTACAGATTAGTTGCTTTTAAAGACATGTCCAATGAGGATGTTTTTATCACTAAATCTACCGTAGAAACAAAAGAAACAATCACACACGAAGGTGTTGAATATCCAGTTTTCAAAATGGAGATTTCTAGAACGTCTCACCCTTTTTACACCGGTAAATCTAAACTTATCGATACTGCAGGACGTATCGATAAATTCAAAACTAAATACGCTAAACACGGTAAATAGTAGTTTCAGTGTTCAAATTTTAGGAAGACCATTCACGAAAGTGAGTGGTTTTTTTATGCAATATCTTTGCCCCGAAACCTTGTTAAACGGATTTTTTTTATAAACTTTGACAACATTAAGTCCGGACAATTTTAAAATTGTCCCTTCAATCACTAAATATGAACTATATACTTTTTGACGGAACTGTTCGTAACGCATTACTTCCCTTTACCTTCACCAGACCTGTGGCCGATATAAGGGTGGGGATTTTGACCATTAGAGAAAAATGGGAAAAACATTTAGGGTATACCACCACTACCTTAACCGAAGAATATCTTTCTGAAAAATACCCAATGGTCGAAATGGAAGAGAATGTTATGATTAATGCTTCGTTCTTACCTAATGACGTATTAGCCGAAATGGTAAAAAGTTTAGAGAAAGACCAAGCTATTTTTTGTGGCGAAGAAGTGATTGCCTTTTATACCCATGATACCCAAGACGAGGTGGATTTTGATTCCTATGAAATTATAGAATATCAGGAAGATTGCCTAAAAATCGAACATACCTGGGATATTTTTGCCAAAAACGATGCGGCTTTACGCGAAGATTTTGAATTAATCACCGAGGGAAGAACTTCGCAACCCATCCCAAAAAGCGTTAACGTGATCGCTCCCGAACAGATTTTTATAGAGGAGGGTGCCAAGTTGGAGTTCGTTACGTTAAACGCCTCTACAGGTCCTATATACATAGGTAAAAATGCCGAAATCATGGAAGGTTCCGTCATTCGTGGTCCGTTTGCATTATGTGAATCGGGTAGAGTGAAGTTGGCGACCAAAGTATACGGCGCAACCACCGTCGGTCCTCATTCGGTTATTGGAGGCGAAGTGAGTAATTCCGTTTTAATGGGGTATTCTAATAAAGGACATGATGGTTTTTTAGGCAATGCGGTACTGGGCGAATGGTGCAATATCGGTGCCGATAGCAACAATTCCAACCTGAAAAATAATTACGAAGAAGTGCGCTTGTGGAGCTATGAAACCGAAGGATTTGCTAGAACGGGTTTGCAGTTTTGCGGACTAATGATGGGAGACCACAGCAAGTGCGGTATTAATACAATGTTTAATACAGGAACGGTAGTAGGCGTTTCGACTAATATATTTGGCGCCGGATTTCCACGCAACTTTGTGCCGAGCTTTTCCTGGGGTGGCGCTTCTGGCTTTACCACTTATATAACTTCTAAGGCCTTTCAAACGGCCAAAATTGTAATGGCTCGTCGTCAAGTCGAGTTTACCGAAGAGGATGCCAAAATCTTAGAGCATGTCTTCGAACTAACCACAAAATACAGAAAAGAATAATAAAAAAGCACCTTAAAGGTGCTTTTTTATTATAGTCTATCAAGCAGTAGCATTTAAATTAGTAGTAGTTTTCAAAATGCTTTTATTAAGGATAGTAGTCAATCCTTACGCTAGCTTATGTCCTATTGTCAAAAATATATATAGCGTAGTTATAGTGTATATATAGCGTATATATAGCGTGTATATAGCGTATATAATAGTAAGTAAAGGCATAAATAAGCAGCATTTAATTTGGATGTAGGTATAAGATCCCAGTTCTTTCCCTATAATAGACATTCACCATACAAGGTACTCTAGCTAATTTCGCGCTAATGATAGGAATGTTTTATAATCCGATTATTGTGCGTAAATTTGCCCACTCATTATTTGACAACGATTTCACTTAATGTAGTTATTTATGGATACAAGAAAAAAAGTAGCGTTTTATACGCTGGGGTGTAAACTGAACTTTTCAGAAACCTCCACCATCGCCCGTAACTTTCAGGACGAGGGTTTTGATAGAGTCGATTTTGAAGAAGTCGCCGATATCTATGTCATCAATACGTGTTCGGTTACAGAGAACGCCGACAAACAATTCAAACAAATAGTAAAAAAAGCTATGAAGCTGAACGATAAAGCATTCGTTGCAGCAGTAGGTTGTTATGCACAATTAAAACCAGAAGAGCTAGCGGCTGTTGACGGGGTGGATTTAGTGCTAGGGGCAACCGAGAAATTTAAAATCACCGATTACATCAATGACTTGTCCAAAAATGATATGGGAGAAGTGCATTCGTGCGAAATAGAGGATGCAGATTTTTATGTAGGCCGCTATTCAATAGGAGACAGAACCCGTGCTTTCTTAAAAGTACAAGACGGTTGTGATTATAAATGTACCTATTGCACTATTCCACTGGCTAGAGGTATTTCTAGAAGTGATGCTTTAGAGAATGTATTGAAAAATGCATCCGATATATCCAAACAAGGAATTAAAGAAATTGTCCTTACCGGAGTGAATATTGGGGATTATGGAAAAGGGGAATTCGGCAATAAAAAACACGAACATACTTTTCTAGATTTAGTAAAAGCCTTAGACGAGGTTGAAGGGATAGAGCGTTTACGTATTTCATCAATTGAGCCTAATCTCTTAAAGAATGAAACCATCGAATTTGTTGCACAAAGTCGGACTTTTGTACCGCATTTTCATATACCGCTGCAAAGTGGTAGTAATGAGGTGCTAAAGAAGATGAAGCGTCGCTATTTACGTGAATTATATACCGATAGAGTAAATAAGATTAGAGAAGTAATGCCTCATGCTTGCATAGGCGTGGATGTGATTGTGGGTTTTCCAGGTGAAACGGATGAGCAATTCTTAGAGTCCTATAATTTCCTCAACGAAATGGCTATTTCCTACCTACACGTTTTTACCTATTCGGAACGTGATAATACCGAAGCTGCTGCGATGGATGGTGTGGTACCGATGAATGTGCGCAATAAAAGAAGTAAAATGTTACGTGGACTATCCGTAAAAAAACGACGCGCTTTTTATGAAAATCAAATCGGTACCCAAAGAACGGTTTTGTTTGAAAGTGACAATAAAGAAGGCTACATCCACGGTTTTACCGAAAACTACGTTAAAGTTAAAGCCCCATGGAATCCCGATTTGGTCAATACCTTACATCCAATCCAACTCACCAAAATTGATGACGACGGTGCTGTCCGAATGGAATTCTTAGACGTGACGGTTTAATACTTGTAATGGAAGCGAACCTTAGTGATTCGGTAAACAGATTCTCCGTAACGTTCAATAAACTCAAAACGGTTTCTGCCTAATTGTTTAAAGTCAATGATTCGATCAGCAGATATTTCATAGTACATGGAAGGCCCTTCCATCATGAATTTGTTGCCGTTTTTACGATAGGCCGAGCGAACTAATTCGAATTCAGATAAATTCCAGGTAGTGTGATGGGCATCAAGATTGATAGGGTCGGAACAGATGCCTTCTGTTATTTCGGTTTTTGAGCCGTAATATTTAGCAATGGATTCAAAGTAATTAATAATGCCTTGTTTGAAGTCTTCTGCACTCATTGTGTAAATGTAATTAAAAAACATAAAAAAAGTCGTCCTGAATTACCAAGACGACTTTTTTATAAAATAGGTTATTTTAGATTTTAATACCTGGTGGCAATAAATCTCTATAAGTAGTATGTTTTCTAAAGAAAAGCGCAATTTTTGGTAAAATTGGCACGACCTTCAACTTTCGTTCGTAGGCAATCTCCATAATGTTTTTTAATAAATCAGTAATGAATTCATCATCGTCAAAGCCATCAAAAGTGTTTATTCTAGTTAGGAATATTTTCTTTTCTTGAAATGAATATTCTACAGAAATTAATTTACCATCAATTAAAGTCTCAAATTGGCGAGCAAAGGTATTGTCTTTAATTTCCATTTTTTCCGAAAAAACAGTTGCGTTCATAATCAAGTAAAATAAAAGGATTATTTTTATGCAAATTTACTATAAATTAACGAGTTTACCGTCATATAATGTCTAAAATTCATGTTTATTTTATGCCGGGATTGGCTGCGAGTTCCGCTATTTTTGAACGTATTCAACTTCCAGAAGCTGTATTTGAAATGCACCTACTTGAATGGGTGCTTCCCCAAAAAGAAGAAACGTTAGAGCGCTATGCGAAACGAATGGCAAAAAAGGTACAGCACGACCAGATTATTTTGGTTGGTGTTTCTTTTGGAGGTATACTAGTGCAAGAAATGAAACAGTACTTAACTACTAGGAAGGTCATTATCATTTCAAGTGTGAAATCAAATCTCGAAATGCCAGTGGGAATGAAAATTGCCAAAACAACCAAAGCCTATAAGTTGATTCCAACGCAGCTTTTTGAAAATATTGAAGTATTGGCCAAGTTTACTTTTGGATCGGCTATCATAAAACAACGGATTAAGTTGTATGAAAAATATCTTTCGGTTCGCGATAAGAACTATCTCGATTGGGCGATTGCCAAGGTGCTGAATTGGGAACGCACTGTCGTTGATCCTAATATTGTCCATATTCACGGGGATGCCGATGAAGTTTTCCCAATAAAAAACATAGGTAAGTGTATAATAGTAAAGGGAGGGACCCATATTATGATTCTAGCAAAATACCGCTGGTTAAACGATAATTTACCCAAAATTATGTTAGCAACAGACTGATATTGGTTCAGTTTTTGTAGTTTTACACCCTAAATAATTAGCTTATGAAAACGAATAGAGCCCTTATAGTTACCTTGGCCATAATCCTCATTTCTGGGGTGTTCGTTTTTGGAATAGCAGGAGATAACAAGGACAAAGCAATGCACGAAGGGACGGCTATGTTTTTCCCAGAAACCATCGACTTTGCTGGAGAAGCTGCTCCATTGCAAATCACCGATGTTAAAGAACGTCTTGATAGAGAGTTGTTGATTAACGCTAATTTAGATGCTACTACAGCATTAATCTTGAAAAGAGCAAACCGTGTTTTTCCAATCATAGAGCCCATATTGCAACAGTATGGCGTCCCTGATGATTTTAAATATTTGGCCGTTATAGAAAGTGGATTAATCAACGCTGTGTCTCCTTCTGGTGCAAAGGGAGTATGGCAATTCATGCCCGATACTGCCAAAGAGAGTGGGATGGAAGTAAATGATATAGTAGATGAACGTTACCATCTTGAGAAATCGACAGAAGCTGCTTGTAAATATTTTTTGGCAGCAAAGCAAAGATTTGGTACTTGGACGTTAGCAGCGGCTTCGTACAATGGAGGTATGAATGGATTGAGTAAAAAAATAGAGGAGCAAAAAGTGACTAATTATTACGATTTGGGTTTAACCGAAGAAACTTCACGTTATGTGTTTCGAATCTTGGCCTTAAAAGAAATCATGAAGCAGCCAGCTAAGTACGGCTTTAGCCTTTTTCCAAGCGACTTATATACTCTTATTCCAACAAAGAAAATAGAAGTAGACAGTGCCATTACTGATTTGTCAACGTTCGCCCTTGCCCAAGGAATCAACTATAAATTGTTAAAGATTCACAATCCCTGGCTAAGAGATAAGAAATTAGCGAATCCCTCAAAGAAGAAATACGAAATAAAAATCCCCCTAGAAGGATATTAAACATAAACAAAAAACGCCCTGAATTTTCAGGGCGTTTTTTTATATCCATACAGTAACCAATAACCAATAACCAATAACAGACAACAGTCAACCGACAACCGAACGTTAAATCTTTTTCATTTGCTCTTTCATCATGGTGATTTGATCTTTCAACATGTTTTGTTTGTCCAGTTTTTTAGCTTCGTTTAGTAAAGAGGTAGCTTCCATTTTACGTCTTCTTGACATGGCAATACCGGCTAAGTTTAATTTAGCTACTGCCAAATCCATATCCATACTCAAACCCAATTCGATCGCTTTTTTGAAAAACTTCTCAGACTGGTGGATGTTGGTTTGTGATAACATCAAACCGTGTAAGTAATTGTAATACCCTTGTTGTTTTTTTACTAATGCCGTTTCTGGATGTTTGATTTTATCTAACCAAACTTTAGCGCCTGCAAAATCTTGCTTTCTTAGTTTTAAGAATGCCATCAAAATGAATTCGTTTTTGTAATAAAGAAAAATAGGAATGGCGGTAAGTAACATCAAGAAAATACCGTTGCCAATATTGCCTTCAGTAAATTGCCAAATGCTGGTCACAACAATAAGTGCTGCTATAATTAATTTAATAAATCTGTGAAACATAGTTTTGTATTTTAGTGGCTGCAAAGGTAATAAAAGGATTTGAAAATATTTTTATAAAACTACTTGCCAGAAAAAAAAAGGTTTGTATATTTGCACTCGGTTTAAAAAGAGCCGTATTACAAAGAAATTAATACACGATTTTAAAGATACAAAGCAATGAGCAAAAGAACGTTTCAACCATCGAAAAGAAAAAGAAGAAATAAACACGGATTTATGGACAGAATGGCTTCTGCAAATGGAAGAAAAGTCCTTGCGCGTCGTAG
>CANFZC010000109.1 GCA_947451475.1 Flavobacteriaceae bacterium
AGATTAGAAATCAACTCTCCTAAAACATCTAATTCTTCATCTTTTAAGGAAGGTACTTCCGTTAAAGCTTCTAGTACTTCAATAGTTTCAATCAAATAATCTTGATCGTTATCCTCAATAAATTGAGTTAAATGTTTAATAACTGGTAGTTTCATAGTTACACTGCTTCATTTACTAACTCAGCCAAAACCTCAGCTTTATTAGTTTGGGTTTGATTCACTAATGCTCCTCCTTTGAAAACAGCAAAAGTGGGTAAGTTATCTACTTTGGCCAATTTTCTTGACTCCGGAAACTGCTCCGCATCAGCTATTACAAAAGTAATTCCCTCATATTGAGAAGCCATTACTTTAAATTTAGGTTTCATAATACGGCAATTGCCACACCATGAAGCTGAATACTGTACGACCACCGTATCGTTGGCTCCAATAATTTCAGCTAAGTTATCTTGTTCTAATTCTAGTAACATAATAAGTGAGGGATTAGTGTGAAGCCAAATAAGTAGCGGTACTGTTTCGGTCGGCATTCATGGCGTCTTTACCTTCTTCCCAGTTCGCCGGACAAACTTCTCCTTTAGTTTGAACGTGTGTATAAGCATCTACTAATCTCAAATACTCATGCACATTTCTTCCTAAAGGCATATCGTTAACACTCTCATGGAATATTTTACCATCCTCGTCTATTAAATAAGTAGCTCGGTAAGTAACATTAGATCCCTCTACTAAATACGAATCTGAATCTTCATTGTACTCTCCTACTTCAATATCTAATATCCCTAAAGCTGATGATAAGTTTCTTGTTGTATCAGCAAGCAATGGATAAGTAACGCCTTCAATTCCACCGTTGTTTTTTGCTGTATTTAACCAAGCAAAATGTACTTCGTTCGTATCACAAGAAGCACCAATTACCATAGTATTTCTCTTTTCAAATTCTTGCAAAGCCGCTTGAAAAGCATGCAATTCTGTCGGACATACAAAAGTAAAATCTTTTGGATACCAAAACAACACTACTTTTTTCTTGTTTTTAGTAGCTTCTTCTAATACGTTAATTTTTAAATTATCTCCCATGAAAGAGATAGCATCTACTGTAATGTTTGGGAATTTTTTTCCAACTAATGACATGGTTATTGTATTTAAATTAATGATTAAATTTCTAAGGCAAAGATACTACTAAATGATAATACCGGTATTTGTTTTGATTATATATTTTTATTTATTAATAAGTTTTAACTATCAAGTATCACACACTACTTTTTGTTCTCTACAAATCAATTATATAGTTATATTTGCTTTTCAAGGATACTGACACCGAACATTTACCCTGTAATAAGTAGTAAGCATTATGAATTTTTCCAATTTATTTAGAAAGAAAACCGTTCAAGATATTTTAAATCAAGTAGCCAAAAATGAAGCCGATGGTCACCATGCACTTGGGAAACATTTAACCGCTAGAGATTTAACGGCATTTGGAATCGCAGCCATTATTGGCGCAGGTATATTTAGTACCATCGGTAAAGCCAGTGCAGACGGCGGACCAGCAGTAATCTTCTTATTTCTTTTTACAGCAGTCGCTTGCAGTTTTGCAGCTTTTGCCTACGCCGAATTTGCGTCTATGGTACCTGTATCAGGTAGTGCCTATACCTACTCTTACGTAGCCTTCGGTGAAATTATAGCCTGGATCATCGGATGGGCGCTTATCATGGAATACGCTATCGGAAACATTACGGTAGCAATCTCTTGGAGTGATTACTTTACGGGCCTACTAGATAGCGGAGGCATGCACCTTCCCCAATGGGTTCAAATGGACTATCTAACAGCTTCTAACGGTTTTAAAGACGCTACGGCTTTGATGCAAGGTGGTAAATCATTCGGCAATCTTTCCGAAGGATTACAAGCGGCCTATACGGCATGGACTACTTCTCCAACTATAGGTTCGTTTCACCTAGTAGCCGATTTACCAGCGTTATTAATCATAATCGTTATCACTTATTTAGTGTATCGAGGGATGAAAGAATCTCGAAACGCCAGTAATCTAATGGTGGTAGTAAAGCTATGCATCATCCTGTTAGTCATTGCTGTAGGGGTATTTTATGTGGATACAGCCAATTGGCATCCTTTTGCCCCAAATGGTGTAGGTGGTATCTTAAAAGGGGTGTCCGCAGTGTTCTTTGCTTACATCGGTTTTGATGCCATATCAACCACCGCCGAGGAATGCAAAGACCCCCAACGCGACTTACCAAGAGGTATGATGTGGGCCATCATTATTTGTACTATTCTCTACGTAGTCATTGCCTTAGTGCTAACGGGTATGGTAAACTACGCCGACTTAAACGTGGGAGACCCCTTAGCCTTTGTATTCGACAAATTGAATTTAAAATGGATGTCAGGCATCATAGCAGTCAGCGCTGTTGTAGCTATGGCTAGTGTGCTCCTAGTGTTTCAAATGGGCCAACCGCGTATCTGGATGAGTATGAGCCGAGATGGTTTGCTTCCAAAAAGGTTTTCTAAAGTACATCCTAAATACCATACCCCTTCCTATGCAACTATAGTAACGGGCTTCGTAGTAGCAGTGCCCGCATTGTTTTTAAACTTAACGATGGTAACCGACTTGTGTAGTATAGGAACCCTTTTCGCCTTCGTTCTGGTTTGTGCTGGTGTCTTAGTATTACAAAACAAAAAAGATATTCCTAGAGGTAAGTTCAAGACACCCTATGTCAATTCTAAATTCGTTTTTCCAATATTAATGATTATTGGGACTAGTATTGCGTTCACAGTGAATAAAACAGCTACTATGGCTTTCTTAACTAATGAAAAGCAAGTAAATGCTCCGGCAGATATCGTTACTTCCTTAAACAAAGAAGAATCCAAAAAGGCATTTGATTTCCTTCGAGCTCAAAACCCTTCCACAGAGACAACCGACTTAGAAGCATTATTAAGTTCCTTAAATGAAAATGAAACATCCTATAAAGCAGTGGTAGACTCGCTTCCTATTGACTCATCACTAAAATATGAAAGTGGTTTTAGTTTATTTAAACACAAGATACCCATGTGGATCTTCTTAATTTCTTTAGTTTGTTTCGCAGTGTGGTCCTGGAAACAAAACTTATCCTTAATCCCGTTATTAGGTCTGGTATGCTGCCTCTACATGATGGCCGAATTAAGCATCTGGAACTGGATCTATTTTACGTGCTGGTTACTCATCGGATTGACCATTTATTTTGGTTTCAGTCATAAAAACAGCAAACTTCACAACAAGACAATATAAAACAACAAATCCCGAGTAACCTCGGGATTTTTTATTTCCATATTTTAAAATTCAAGGTGAGCTTTCTTTGTTGTATTAGGGTACGCCAATCAATAAACAGTAAGCAGCATACCAAAAACAAACCCAGCGCTAAACTAAAAATCGATTGCCATGATACTGCAGTGTGTAATAATTTATCGGTGTTCTCCGCGCCATATTTCCCTAGATTCACTAACACTGCATCACTAGTAAACTTCCCTATAAAAAACGCTGGAATAATGTAAAGAGGTCTAATGTTAGCCATACCTGCCGCAACAAAAAGTGGTGTGGTAGGCAAAGGTAAAAGAGAATAAGCTACAATTACCAACTGACTTTTCCATCCTTTATGTTTTAATACCTTACCCAAGTAGTGCACATCCTCATTTTTATCAGGCTTAAATAGACTACCTGCTATTGACGGAATATACATAGTAAGTACATACCTTCCCAATATAGAACCTGCAACCCCTATAAAAATTACAGCCCATAGGTTTAACCCAAAATAAATTTGCAGAAAAACCATTACAGTAAATGCAGGAGGAAAAGGAAAAGGCACTACGTCAAATAAGAACGCTCCTAAGAAAACCAAGAGATAAGGCCACCACATACGATTGTTTTAACGTCAAATGAATACTTTGTAAGTTACGATTTTATTTCAATACGTTATGATTTCTTACTATGGTTTAAAATGAAGGCTTTTCTCTCTTTGTAAAACAATAACTATAAAATATGAATTTCCGAATTTTCAATTGTTAAGAAAATTACAACACTATTTTACAACAACTACTTTTATTCAATAGAATTAACGATATTACAACATAAATGTCACACAGCCGTCTACAATTTATTAACATTTTTACCTAGTTTTGGCATATCAAACAAAACCACAAATTAAATTTATTTAAACCATGAGGACGGATATTGTTGTCTTGGGTATTATCGCAATACTTGCTTTAAATCTTGGTGTTTTTTTTATTGTCAAGAATAGAAACACAGATAAGGGATTAAAAAAATATTTAAAGAATTCACAAAAGGTTAAATAGACTCCATTATTGATTTGTACAATAGATTCCAAAGTCCTTTTTATTTTATAAAAAGGAAACTGTACATGAAAACAACGTTGTGTTATGCTCCCCCTGGATCTTTTTTGCACATAAAAAAAATCCGCTAATACTAAACATACTAGCAGATTTTTAAAATCTAACAAATTATTTATTTTAAAATACCAAGCTCTTTCATACATTGCTTCATACTGCTGTAGGTACGTTCAATATCGTTATCCAATCCAATTGAAAAACGAATTAAGCCGTCTGTCAATCCCATTTCGTGTTGCTCCTCCAAAGGTATTTCTGATGAAGTTGAAGTCCCTGGAGCACTAAACAATGTTTTGTAAAATCCTAAACTTACCGCTAGGTAGCCAAGGTTTCTATGCTGCAGTAACTCCATTAACTCGTTAGCCTTACTTAGCGTACCTACATCTAAAGTCATCATTCCTCCAAAACCATATTCCTGATTGATCATACTATTGTAAATAGCGTGACTTGGGTGACTTGCTAAACCCGGATAAACCACTTTAAGTCCGTCTTTTTCAAATTCTTGTGCCAAATACTGCGCATTATGACTATGCTGTTTCATACGAATATGTAGGGTTCGCAAGTTCTTTAAAATACTGGCCGATCGTAAACTATCCATAGTCGGTCCTAGAAGCATACTGGCACCATCATTAACATTCTTCAAATCATTGATGAAGGATTGTGAGGCACAAACTACCCCTCCTACCGTATCACTGCTCCCGTTAATGAACTTTGTCAAGCTGTGAATCACTACATCAGCACCCAATTTTGCAGGAGCTACAGATAACGGGGAGAATGTATTATCCACAACCAATTGAATTCCATAACGCTTTGCAATAGCAGCCAATCCCGCTATGTCTGCAACTTCCAATAATGGATTGCTCACGGTTTCACAATACAGTACTTTCGTATTTGCATTAATAGCCGCCGCTACTTTATCTAATTTAGTTATATCAACAAAATGGGTTTTAATTTTCCATTTAGGCAACATATTCTTCATAAAGGCATAAGTACCTCCATATATTGTTCTACTGGAAACAATCTCATCTCCTGAACTGCACAATTGCATTAAAACAGGCGTTATTGCGCCCATACCTGATGCAGCAACATTAGCGCTTTCAGTTCCTTCCATGGCTGCTAATGCTTGCCCAAGATACAGGTTCATTGGAGAAGAATGACGGGAATATAAATAACATCCTTCGGCATTACCTTCAAAGGTATCAAACATGGTTTTAGCAGAAAGGAAAGTATAAGTCGAACTATCCGATATGGAAGGGTTTACACCTCCAAACTCACCAAAATATTGTAAGTCTTGTATTCGATCAGCAGGATTAAAATCAGCCATAGTAAAAGAGGATTGGTTTACACTTATCAAAATTGATGTATTTTAGACAAAAAGTCAATACTATATTATATATATAAACTATAAATCTATCATAAATACAAAATGTAGATTATATCACTATATTTAACCCTATATTATAGAAAATATAGATAAAATTTCTAATAACAACTCTTTACTATGGATAATATAGACCGCAAACTGCTTACCTTACTTCAAAAAGATACTAAACAAACAACCAAAGAACTTTCAATTAAGTTAAATCTATCCGTTACTGCAGTATATGAACGCATCAAGAAATTAGAGCGTGAAGGCATAATATCAAATTATGTTGCACTGTTAAATCGCAACAAAATCAACAAAGGCTTTGTTGTGTTTTGTCATTTAAAATTAATCCAACATTCTAGAGAGTTATTAACCACTTTTGAGAAGGAGGTAGTCCAATTAGACGAAGTATTAGAATGCTTTCACGTAAGTGGAGATTACGATTACATCCTAAAGGTATGTGTTAAAGATATGGAAGCCTATCGAGAATTTATGGTGACTAAGTTAACCAACTTGCAGCACATCGGTAGTACTCACAGCACCTTCATGATAGGTGAAGTTAAAAACACAACCGAATATAAATTGTAACTAACTAAAAAATAATATCAGCAATTGAGCAACGACGATTCTCAATATCATAGTGAGTGGATAAACGGTTGCATAAGTAGCCGATGGTATATCATTACCTGCAATTTTAAGTGCAAAGGTTAAGG
>CANFZC010000110.1 GCA_947451475.1 Flavobacteriaceae bacterium
AGCCTATTTTGTATACAGCAACTCCCAAAGGAGGTAATGTCAGTTCTGCTGAAAAGTCTCTGAAGTTCCAGGCCATGGCATCCACCTTGATAGGTTTAGTAGCTACCATTCCACTTCCGCCGTATTCTGTAGCATCTGAATTGAATATTTGGGTTAGCTTGCCTTTACTTGGCACTCCAATGCGGTAGTTTTCTCTTACTACTGGCGTAAAGTTGGCCACCACAATCAAATATTCCTTCTCTTTAGTTCCTTTACGAATGTAGCTCAACACCGCATTTTCATTATCGGTATAATTGATCCATTCGAAACCGTCTACATGAAATTGTTTTTCATAAAGGGCCGGATTGTTTTTGTATAGCGCGTTTAAATCGGTTATGCATTTCTTAACGCCATCGTGGTAGCCAAATTGCAACAAATGCCAGTCTAGGCTGCTTTCAAAATTCCACTCACTGCTTTGTCCAAATTCGGCTCCCATAAACAACAGCTTAGCACCGGGATGCGTAAACATGTATCCGTAAAGTAAACGAAGATTAGCAAAACGTTGCCATTCATCACCGGGCATTCTGCCTAAGATGGAATGCTTACCATAGACCACTTCGTCATGCGACAGCGGCAACATAAAGTTCTCAGTAAAGGCATACGTCATTGAAAACGTAATGTCATTTTGGTGATACGTTCTGTACACCGGTTCTTTTTTGAAATACTGTAGCGTGTCATGCATCCACCCCATCATCCACTTCATTCCGAAGCCTAATCCACCTAAGAACGTTGGACGTGATACCATTGGAAAACTCGTACTCTCTTCGGCTATGGTTTGCACATCGGGGAAGCTGCTGTAGACTGCTTCGTTAAAATCTTTTAAGAAACTGATGGTGTCTAGGTTCTCTCTTCCACCATAAATATTGGGTTCCCATTCACCGTCTTTACGGGAATAATCCAAGTACAACATGGAAGCCACTGCATCGACACGCAAGCCATCCACATGGTATTGTTGTAACCAAAAAATGGCATTACTGATTAAGAATGAGCGCACTTCGTTGCGTCCGTAATTGAATACTAGACTCTTCCAATCGGGGTGGTATCCTTTTCTTCTGTCGGGGTGCTCATATAGATTAGAACCGTCAAAAAAGCCTAGGCCGTGTGCATCATCTGGGAAGTGCGACGGTACCCAGTCGAGTATTACTCCGATCCCTGCTTGGTGCAATTTATCAACCAGCACCATAAAATCTTGCGGTTTCCCAAATCGGGACGTTGGTGCAAAATAGCCTACCAACTGATACCCCCATGAAGGATCGTATGGATACTCCATTACGGGCATAAACTCTATGTGGGTAAAGCCTGTTTCTTTGACATAGGCAACCAATTCGTCTGCTAATTCTAGATAGGTCAAGAAATCCCCATTGCCATTACGACGCCACGAACCCAAGTGCACTTCATATACAGAGTAGGGTTTGTCGAGTCCGTTCTTCTCTTGACGAGTCTCCATCCATTTTTTGTCTTTCCATTTGTAATCCAGATCCCAGATTACGGAGGCTGTTTGTGGTGGATGTTCACAATATAACGCAAACGGGTCGGCCTTTTCGGTTATGATCCCAGCGTTGTTGGATTGTATTTTATATTTATAGGTCGTTCCCTTATCAATGCCTGGTATGAACCCTTCCCAAATACCTGAGGCATCCCAGCGCACATTGAGTTGGTGCTCCCCTTGTATCCAATAATTAAAATCACCCACAACCGATACCGAACGTGCGGAAGGCGCCCATACAGCAAAGTAAACCCCTTTCACCCCATTGACTTCGGTCAAATGTGCCCCAAGCTTTTCATAGAGTCTGAAATGTTTCCCTGCTTTAAATAAATCGATATCAAAATCGGTGAATAGTGAATGTACTTGTACTTGGTTCATTTGTTTTTATGTTTTGTGGTGGTTTTTAACCACGAATGCACGAATGTTTTTGTTATGGAGCGAGTGGATGTACCCACTACTATTCTTTTCAACTCTAGGGAAGTAAGCGTAATCAATTCCTTAATACCCCATTATCGTCTGTATTCCTCTCAACGGTATTACGGCCCAGCGCGGTCTTGAGTTGAGTTCGTAGCCCAACTCATACACCGCTTTTTCTAGGATGCAATACTTGAGCAGGAAGTTAATTTCGTGGCTGTAGCCGATGTTTAGATTACCGCTTTGGGCTTTCTCTATGTAGGTTTCTAGGAAGGCCCCCACTAGGTATTTGAAAAGCAACTCCCCTGCTTTGAACAAGTCTTCTTGTTCGTATGGGTATTTATCGGAATTGTTGAAAATGGTGGCGTAAATGGCATAATGAAACGAGCGGAACATGCCGGCTACATCTTTTAACGGCGGCTGTTTTACTTTACGGTCGCGAATGGTACTTTCGGGTTCGCCTTCAAAATCAAGGATGTAGAAATCATCCCCATTGACTAAGACTTGCCCTAGGTGGTAGTCCCCGTGTATGCGGATGCGTTCGCTCTTCATCTTGGTCCAATCAAAGTCGACAAAGTGTTTACGAATTAATTTTTTATGTTCTAAGAATTGGTGAGCCAAGTCTAATGCCATTCCGTCTAGCTTGTGCAAACTATTCTCTATAATATTTAGGCGATTTTGGAATTGGTACAGCAAACGGTTTTTGAGCCATACGGTATAATCACCGTTATAGGTTGTTGGGGTAAAAGCTGTTTCGTGTATATCACTTCCTAGTGCGATGTGCATTTCAGCGGTGCGCATGGCCAAGGTTTGTACTCTTAAAAACAAACTAAGACCTACCCAGTCGATGATTTCTGGAGGGATTTCATTAATCTTTAGGCGTTTGAACAATTCCACTTTGGGTAATTTATCAATCTTTATTTTCTTTCTAGCTAGGTTGTCAAAGACACCGTCTATTTGCTCCAGCATGAACTTCCAAGCATCCCCTTGATTGGGCACTAACTCTTGCATTAGACCTAGGGTAATATTTCCTTCGGGTAGCGCTAAATTGATACTACCGGTGTAGGCAGGTGTATTTTCGAAATGCATGCGTTCGGTTAGGAAGCGGCTTATTTCATAATCTGGGTTGGTACTCACATAGATGCGTCGGAAGATTTTCAATACAAAAGTGTCATTGAAAATGATGGACGTGTTGCTTTGCTCTACCCCCATAAATTTTGAGGATTTATAAACGGTTTCGGTTAAGTGCGACCCTTTGTGGAAAAGCAACTTTTGGTGTTTGTTCTCAGTTGACTGTGCAATATTGTCAAACAATAATTTACGGAAATCATCTTGGTGTAACGCATCCACTAGATACCCTTCTATGGGGCCGAATTTTGCCGGAGCAATGATGGTATTGGTATCTAACTCATCATTGGTCATGAAGGCTATAGGCATGAAGTAGTGTTGGAAAAACGCTTCTTTAAAGTTCACTTCCAACAATACGCCATAATAGGTGTTTTTCTTTGAGGTTATTTTAAAATGATCAACGACTTCAATGTACTTTAACGTGCTTGCCTTTCCGCCATACCAACGTTTATTGATGATATAGTTTTCTAATATATCCGAAGAAAATATCTTGATGAATTCATCGTCTTTGAAGGCATCTTTCCATTCGTTTTTGAAGGTGAAGGAAGTGGAAAAAGTATCTTGATTATCGTTTTTCATGACTATTTCTGAATTTTAAATAAATGAAAAGGAAGGGTAGGATGTAACTCTACAAAGTTCCATTCTTTATCCCATATATAGCTGTTTCCGGTGATTAAATCGATTACTTTTACTTGCTGCCCTTCTTGTACTCCCATGGCTTTTAAAGGCAATTGCACCCATGCTTGTTTCATGTAGTACGGATCTAGATTGCACACCATGATGGTTTCATCAGTATGATCATCATCAAATTTATAGTAGGCAATTACTTGGTCGTTATCGGTAGCGCAGAAAGAAATGTTATTGGTCTGTTGCAACGAAGGATGTTCGTATCGAATCATATTGATACGCGTTATTAGGGTAATGAGTTTGTTTTGAATAGTCCAATCCCAGTGTTGCACTTCGTACTTTTCAGAATTATGATATTCCTCTTTGCCTGGCATGGCTTCTGAGACCATATATTCATAAACGGGACCGTATATCCCCACGCTAGAGCTTAGGGTGGCTGCTAAGAAATACTTGTGCAAGTAGACACTCTCTTGGGCACTTTGCAACGCATAGGGCAATATATCTGGGGTGTTCGGCCAAAAGTTGGGACGGAAAAAGTCCTTCTGTTCCGTTTGTGTTAATTCATTCATGTATTCAATTAACTCGGCTTTGGTATTGCGCCAAGTGTAATAGGTGTAAGATTGCGTAAATCCTTGTTTGGCTAACTCGTGCATGATTTTAGGACGCGTAAACGCCTCGGCTAAGAATAATACATCGGGGTGTTTCTTTTGAATTTCTGCAATTAACCAACCCCAGAAGTAAAACGGTTTAGTATGAGGGTTGTCGCATCTGAAGACACGGACACCACACTCTTCGACCCAGAACAAAGCAACATCCAGCAGTTCTTTCCAGAGGTTCTTCCAATCGCCACTTTCAAAATAGATGGGTTGGATGTCTTGGTATTTCTTGGGAGGATTTTCGGCATATTGAACGGTACCATCGGGACGCCATTTGAACCATTGGGGGAACTCTTTGACATAGGGATGGTCTGGAGCAGCTTGCAGTGCGTAATCCATGGCAATTTCGATGCCCAATTCTTTGGCGGTTGCTACTAATGATTTGAAGTCGGCTATCGTTCCTAGATCAGGATGGGTTGCTTTATGTCCGCCAAACTGAGAACCAATACCCCACGGTGAACCTACATCTCCTGGCTCTGCTGTGGTGGCATTGTTTTTCCCTTTACGGTTCACTTCGCCTATAGGGTGTATTGGTGGAAAATATAAAGTATCAAAACCCATAGCTGCTACTCTAGGCAATAGTTTTTCACAATCTTTAAAGGTGCCGTGTTTGCCAGGTTCCTCAGAGGCAGAGCGTGGAAAAAACTCATACCATGTGCTAAACAAAGCTTTCTTTCTGTCTACAAAAGCTTTAAGTTCGTGGGATTTATTGGCTAAAGTGCGGGTTGGATATTTTTGGAATATATGATGTAATTCAGAAGATAAGGCAATCGCTATCCCTTCGGTATATAAAGCTTCCTCTTGGAAGGCATTGATTGCATTGGTTAGGTATTTCTTTTCGGAGGCGTTGGCTTCTTTTAGTATGGCTTGGCAGTATTCGGCTCCTTCTAACAATTCGGATCTCACGTACTGATTATCTTGTATTTTACGTTCGGTACCATGTTGCCAATTGAGAGCATAATCGACCCAACCTTCAACAAAATAGCTATAAAAACCTTGCTGTTGTACTTGAAAACAGGCTACCCATTCATCGTTACTGGTTTCAGTCATGCGTACTTCCTGCCATTTCTTATCTGATTGGTGTTTGTATTTTACGGAGCAGGCCACTACATCATGGCCGTCTGCAAAAACGTTAGCTTTCACTTCGATAGATTGTCCGACAATACGTTTAATATAAAAGGCCCCACCATCTAATTGAGGGGTAACATTTTCAATAATAATTCGGGTTTGGTTTTGCATTTTGACCTATATTTATGATGCTGAAATTTAGAAAAAAAACAGTTGCAAGACTGGGCTCGAAATAAAATTATTGAAATGACAAAAAAAACGCAAATAAAGAACCAATCGTTGCAAATTCCGAAGCCAATCCTGCTAACTGCTAAATTATTACAAGCGATATCGCCAAAACTAGCCACCTTGTTTGCTGCTAAATTATTTACAACACCACTAAAACATAAAATTCCGAAGCGGGAATGGGAGATGGTTTCTCAAAGTAAAAAAGAGCGTTTATGGGTGCCTAAAATCGCCAAAGAAATACAAGTTTACCGCTATGGAATGGGAACCAAAAAGGTGTTATTAGTGCATGGATGGTCTGGAAGGGGAACGCAATTGGTTAAAATAGCTAACTTGCTTGTAGCAATGGGTTATGAAGTGGTAAGTTTTGATGCTCCAGCGCATGGTAAATCAGCGGGCCATAGTACTCTCATGCCTGAGTTTATTGCTTCCATTATGGAATTAGAACAGGCTATGGGTCCGTTTGAATATGCTATAGGACATTCCCTTGGAGGTATGGCCCTTTTGACTAGCCTAAAGAGAGGTTTAGACGTTAAAAAAGCAGTAATAATAGGCAGCGGCGATATAATTCAAGACATAATTGATGCCTTTATCAACCGTCTAGCCTTAAAACCTAATATTGGTTTGCTTTTGAAGCAGTATTTTGAAGACCAGAACAAGGAAGAAATGGAATCCTATTCTAGTCATGTGGTAGCACAATTTGTTACTATCCCCACTTTAATAGTGCATGACCAAGATGATGACGAAGTCTCTGTAAAGGC
>CANFZC010000111.1 GCA_947451475.1 Flavobacteriaceae bacterium
AAGAACGTTTCAACCATCGAAAAGAAAAAGAAGAAATAAACACGGATTTATGGACAGAATGGCTTCTGCAAATGGAAGAAAAGTCCTTGCGCGTCGTAGAGCTAAAGGAAGACATAAATTGACTGTATCTTGTGAACCAAGACACAAAAAATAATGATTAGCAAATAATCAATATAGAGCCGTTACTTTTATTAGTAGCGGCTTTTTTTTAAACTTGTTTATAAATTTTTATAAGTTTCAAAAGCAAGTTTCCCACAAATAGTAGCAAACGTACTATTTTTGATTACACAACAACTAAACACAAAACTACAACTAACTACAATGCCAAAAGACAATTCAATTAAATCGGTATTAATTATAGGATCAGGACCTATTGTTATCGGTCAAGCTTGCGAATTTGATTATGCGGGTTCCCAATCGGCTCGCTCTCTGAGAGAGGAAGGAATCGAAGTAATCTTGATTAATTCCAATCCCGCAACCATCATGACCGACCCATCCATGGCTGATCATGTCTATTTATTGCCACTGACAACTAAGTCGATTATTCAAATTCTTAAAAACCATCCGCAAATTGATGCTGTGCTTCCTACTATGGGTGGGCAGACAGCTTTAAACTTGTGTTTGGAAGCGGATGAAAAAGGTATTTGGAGTGATTTTGGTGTGCGTTTAATAGGGGTAGACATCAATGCAATCAACATTACGGAAGACCGCGAACAGTTTAAACAACTGCTAGAAAGAATAAATGTACCTACAGCACCTGCCAAAACGGCAACTTCCTTTTTGAAAGGAAAAGAAATTGCGCAAGAGTTTGGCTTTCCCCTAGTGATACGTCCTTCGTTTACTTTGGGAGGAACAGGAGCCGCTTTTGTTCATAAAAAAGAGGACTTTGATGAATTATTGACAAGAGGGTTAGAAGCCTCCCCAATACATGAAGTTTTAATTGATAAAGCTTTATTAGGTTGGAAAGAGTATGAATTAGAATTGTTACGCGATAAAAATGATAATGTGGTCATCATTTGTTCCATAGAAAACATGGACCCAATGGGGATTCATACCGGTGATTCAATCACTGTTGCCCCTGCGATGACCTTATCGGATACTACTTTTCAGAAAATGCGTGATATGGCCATATTAATGATGCGCTCTATCGGTAATTTTGCGGGGGGTTGTAATGTACAGTTTGCCGTATCGCCTGATGAAAGAGAAGATATCGTAGCGATTGAAATTAATCCACGTGTATCCCGTTCTTCTGCTTTAGCTTCGAAGGCAACGGGGTATCCTATCGCTAAGATTGCAACTAAGCTGGCGCTAGGCTATCACTTAGATGAATTGCAAAATCAAATCACCAAATCTACTTCGGCTTTATTTGAGCCTACGTTAGATTATGTTATTGTCAAAATCCCAAGATGGAACTTTGATAAGTTTGAAGGTTCAGATCGTACCTTAGGTCTTCAAATGAAGTCTGTTGGTGAAGTAATGGGAATTGGGCGTTCGTTCCAAGAAGCCTTGCACAAAGCTACGCAGTCGTTAGAGATTAAACGAAACGGATTAGGTGCTGATGGTAAGGGATATAAAAACTATGAACAAATCATAGAGAAGCTTACGTTTGCCAGTTGGGATCGTGTGTTTGTCATCTATGATGCCATACAAATGGGAATTCCGTTGAGTCGTATTCACGAGATTACACGAATTGACATGTGGTTCCTTAAGCAATACGAAGAATTGTATTTCTTAGAAAAAGAAATATCGCAATATAAAGTAGATACATTACCAGCCGCCTTACTACTTGAGGCCAAACAAAAAGGCTATGGTGACCGCCAAATCGCCCATATGCTGGGTTGTTTAGAAAGCCAGGTGTATAAGCTCCGTGATGAAATGAACATCAAGCGGGTGTATAAATTGGTAGATACTTGTGCAGCCGAATTCAAAGCGTTGACGCCTTATTACTATTCTACTTTTGAAGCCGAAATCCAAAAGGCAGATGGCACCCGTTATGTAGATAATGAAAGTATCGTATCCGATAAAAAGAAAGTTGTGGTACTGGGTTCAGGACCTAACCGCATTGGACAGGGAATAGAGTTTGATTACTCTTGTGTGCATGGGGTCTTAGCAGCCAAAGAGTGTGGTTATGAAACCATCATGATCAACTGTAATCCCGAAACCGTTTCAACCGATTTTGATACCGCCGATAAATTATACTTTGAACCGGTGTTTTGGGAACACATCTATGACATCATTCGTCATGAAAAGCCCGAAGGCGTTATCGTGCAATTAGGAGGGCAAACCGCCTTAAAACTTGCCGAGAAACTAGACCGTTATGGAATTAAAATCCTAGGGACTTCTTTTGATGCCTTAGATTTAGCGGAAGACCGTGGTCGTTTTTCAGAATTATTAGAAGAGTTGAATATCCCTTTCCCAAAATTTGGAGTAGCAGAGAATGCTGATCAAGCTTCTGCCTTAGCCGATGTGTTGGACTTCCCATTATTAGTTCGTCCTTCCTATGTATTAGGCGGACAAGGAATGAAGATTGTCATCAACAAGCAAGAGCTGGAAGAGCATGTAATCGACTTGCTTAAAAATATACCAGGCAATAAATTATTATTAGATAACTACCTAGATGGAGCCATTGAAGCAGAAGCCGATGCCATCTGTGATGGAGAGAATGTATACATCATTGGCATCATGGAGCATATCGAACCTTGTGGGGTACACTCAGGGGATAGCAATGCTACCTTGCCTCCTTTCAACTTGGGTGAATTCGTAATGCAGCAAATTAAAGACCATACCAAGAAAATTGCTTTGGCTTTACGAACAGTAGGTTTAATCAATATACAGTTTGCCATAAAAGACGATATCGTTTATATCATTGAAGCCAATCCAAGAGCTTCTCGTACGGTTCCTTTTATAGCAAAGGCTTATGGCGAACCTTATGTAAACTACGCTACCAAAGTAATGTTAGGAGAAAACAAAGTAACCGACTTTACCTTTAATCCTCAATTAAAAGGATATGCGATTAAGCAACCGGTATTCTCGTTTAGTAAGTTTCCCAATGTGAATAAAGCATTAGGACCTGAGATGAAGTCAACAGGGGAAAGTATCTTGTTTATAGATGACTTAAAAGATGATCAATTCTATGAGTTGTACTCCAGAAGGAAGATGTATTTGAGTAAGTAATTTAGGGAGGTGCAATTAAAACTTCAGCAGAAATAGGAACAAGAACAGCTGCTGTTTAACTTGTTATTATTCATAAAAAAAAGAGAAACGTCAATTGACGCTTCTCTTTTTTTGTATAAAATAGAAGTGTGTTACTCTTTACAAAACTTAAGTGTTTTGATGGTGTCATTATTAGCAAAACTAATTTTTACTAGATATATGCCATTAGGCAAATCACTAGTTGCTATTTGAATGGTATTTAACTCACGATTTAGCATTGCTTTTTGTTCTCTTATCAAGGCACCTGTAATAGAATAAAGTGCAATAGTTGCCTGGTCAAGTTCAGTAGATTGTATATCGCAGTTGACCTGGTCGTGGGCAGGATTAGGATACAATACTATTGCCGTTGGGGTAGTAGACTCGTTTAGTGTTGCTGCTTTACAAGCTCCTTTGGTTAGTGTGAATGATTTCAAACCACTAGAAATACCGCAAAGACTGACCGTTTTTACTTTTAAAAGTGCGGTGGCAGCCATAGTTGCCGCTACCGCTACAGTAATCGTATTGGTTCCTTGCCCGCTAACTATTGTCACACCTGTAGGAACAACCCATGTATAGGATACGTTAGCAACCGTAGGCGTAGTAAAGGTATATTCAGTATTGGCACAAACCGTAGCTGTTCCTGTAATGGCTGTTGGAGTGCCTAAGGCTCTGCTCACAGCGATGGTTTTTGAAGTGGCACTGGTCGCACAACCATTAGATGAACTTACTACGATACTTCCTGAAACATAATTGGCAGGAAAGGTTACATTAAACACCAATTGACTCGTGGTTAAGGTATTGGAGTTATTGGTTGAGGTACCATCAGTCACGATGCTACCTGCAGGACCTGTAATGTGGTAGGCCGTAGCATTAACGCCAGCCGTTATCGTATAACTATAGGTAGTGCCACCACATACTCCTTTCATTTGACCTGATATGGCATAAGGAGCCAAAGGTAATAAGCGCGATACTGCTAAAGATCTTGCAGCAGATGCACCAGCCCCATTCACCGATTTAACCGTTACAGTACCTGCAGCTGCAAAGGCCGTTGTATAATTTACCGCTATAGAAGTACCTGTGGTATTGCCTATAATAGTGGCACCAGTAGGTACGGTCCACGTGTAAGAAGTAGCGCTCGCTACTGGAGCAATAGAATAGGTAACCGTATCAGTAGTGCCAACTAAAGCACAAACATTGGTTGTAGAGGGGCTAATGATACCAGGCATGGTTGGGAGCGCTTTAGATAACGTTAATACTCTAGCCGTAGATGAACCTCCACAACCGGAAACTGATTTTACACCAATGGTTCCTAGAGTGCCTGTTCCTGTCGAAATTACATCGGCAAAATTAACGTTTAGAGAAGTCGTTCCCTGACCAGAAATAATACTTACTCCATCGGGTACATACCATAGATAGGAAGATGCATTGGCAACTGGAGCTATCGTATAGGTGTGGCTAGTTGTAGTTCCTATAAAAGAAGCAATCGATGTGGTTCCTGAAATCACTCCTGGCATGGAAGGGATTGCGGTACTTAATACATTGATGACTAGCGGTACTCTACTGCTTTCAGAACCATCAGCAAAAATTTGACATACGTAATAGGTTGTTGACGCAGGAATACTACTTGGAAGCCCTCCGGCTCCGGCAACTCCGGTAGGTTGGTTGTAATACCATATGACAGCTCCTGGCAATGGAGTAGCCAAATTGGTAGGCGTTACTGTGCCTGGACAAAAACTGTAGGGTGAGGTAACCGTTGGAGGACCTAGATTTTCGTATACCCGCATCACCGCTGAAATACTGCCACTGCTAAAAGTGGTTGTAGCCGCCTGATTGGCTGTTATTGTCGTTATACCAATACCTGTAACGGTCACTACACCGTTGGTTATCGTGGCCACATTAGGATTGCTAGAGGTATATGTAATGGCACCACTACTATTGGATGTAGGCGCTGTTAAGGAAAAGGCAGCCGATGCTACTGATTTTGATGGAACAGTAAAGTTGGACAAGGTAGGAGGAAATTGCGCTTTCCAGAAATAAATGTTATCTATGAAGTCGTAGCAGCTACCTATGTTAAATTTTATCTGAGTAATGTTCGATTTATCTATGGTGACTTGCGAAAGATCTATAGTGTTAGGACTCCAATAGCGCCCAATGCTCGTATAGGAAACGCTTTGTTGTTGCTGGGCTGCATTGACCAGAATCAATTCTTGTCCAGGATAAGTACTTCCTGCTATGGCGCTACATCCCTCGAAAAAATCAAGATGTAGAAAGGGCATGTCTGAGATATTCACAGGGTTTGCAAACTGAATAGTCAGTATACCAGTATTACCTATATCCGTAACATAATCGCCAGTTGTTGAATTAAATATATGGTCGAAATGCAGTACTTGATTGGATTGAGCAATCCAGCTTGTGCCGGGCAATAGCGTATATGCGTCACTATAAATCGAGATTACATTTTGAGCGTCTCTTGTTGGGGGTGTAGGGGCCGAAATGGTAGGAGGTAACGGAGGCAACGGAGGCTGCGCCAATAGGATTCCATTCAATATCAATAAAAGGGTGAGTAATATTTTTTTCATAGCGGGTAGATTTCGTTTTATGATATTCAAAAATAGCTAAAACAGTCTAGAAAGTATTGATTTTAGTGTTAAGTTTTGGCAATTAGGATATAACCTTTTTTTTATGATTTGTTTAATGTAAATAATTCTTAACATTGCACATCTAAAAAACAAAAAAAGCGCTTTATGAAAAAACTACTTTACCTTTTTGCCTTTTCGGCAGTATTTTTATCTTCTTGTTCTTCAAGTGATAGTTCGTCAACACCCGTTACAGAGAGTGACGTATTGATCACTAAGACCATTGAAACCTCTGCTAGTGATAACTCGGTGCTTACTACTAATTATACCTATAACGGAAAGAAATTGATTGGGTCCACTGATTCGGAGGGGTATAATGAAGTGTTTACTTATGCTGGAGATTTAATTACTAGTGTTAAAGCATATGATGATACTAATGCATTAATAACTGAAGAAACGTTTACTTATAATGGAAGTAATCAATTGATTACTTATTTATTGAAGGATTACACGACAAATCATGGTCGTAAAGAACAGTTTGTGCACAATAGTAATTCAATTGCTTACACGGTTTACAATGGGACTATTCAAGTTCAAGATTCTCTTTCAGAGACGGGTACTATT
>CANFZC010000112.1 GCA_947451475.1 Flavobacteriaceae bacterium
AAAACTATAGGCAACGCGGCACATATCATCTCGGTCTAGACGAAATCCGTTTAATTTAAATTGATTGTGTACATTTTCGTAGGTAGGGTTATTCATGATCTTTGCTAATTTGAATTGATATTTGATCGATATATTTTTAAATGGTTCCGACTAATTTTTCTTTCCAGTTGGACCAGTCATATTTTTTACTAAAGATAAATAATAAGAGTGGGAAAACAATGAATACAGGCAATAAAACATCAATACCAGCAGAAGGGAGAGAAGTGTCCTTAAAAATAGAATCCGTTTGAAATGCTGACCAATCTGATGTAACTAATAATGCCCCAACTAAATTATTTGCCGCATGAAAACCAAGCGCCAATTCCATACCTTCATCCATTAAAGTAATGATCCCAAGAAACAATCCAGTACCGATATAATAGATCAGTATGATATTCCCCATTTTTTCTACTTCAGGATTAGCAATATGCATTAAACCAAACATAAAGGAAGTAATTAAGAGCGGCACTAGCTTTTTTCGAGTAGCCAATCCAATACCCTGCATCATATATCCTCTAAAAAGATATTCTTCAAAACTGGTTTGTAGCGGAACTAAAACGCTTGCTAAGACAACTAATATCAAAAAAGGAACTGCTTTAAAATTCAACTGAAAATTTCCAGGATTCAAATAATACATAGCTACAGTAGACCCTATAGTAAATAGACTCCATAAGGAAAAAGAAAAGAAAATTCTACTCCAATCCACTTTCTTCCTAGAAGTAGTTAATGATAGGATTGTTTGCTTATGTAAATATTTAACCCAAAGGAATAAGAATAAAATCCCAACCACAAAAGGAAGCATGTTTTCCACAAATACTTCATTAACTCCCTTTTCAGCAATTTCACTTTTAATGATTTGATTCACATCAAGCTTTAGTAGTTTAATAACTAAATAATTTAGGACCATTAAACCTAAGAACGCTAAAGGAATAGGAAGGTACAGCAACAAACTCTTAGGCTTAGATTGTAATAATTGTTTAATATACATTTGGTGAAATTTAAATGACTAAGGTAACTTTTTTCCATTAATATCAATTACTTTGCAAAAAAAAGATGATACAAGTACTCCATAATCCACGTTGTGGTAAATCAAGAAACTGTTTAGCGTTTCTTACTTCTTCCAGTAAAAAGTATGAGATTATTGATTATTTACAACAACCTCTTTCTATCAAAGAAATAAAATCTCTAATTCAAAAACTTCAGGTATCCCCTATTGCATTAGTTCTTCAAAAAGAATCTATTTGGGTTGAAAACTACAAAGGAAAGACAGTTACTGATGAAGACATCATCGATGCCTTATCTAAAAATCCGATACTGATTGAGAGGCCTATTGTAATCTATGAAGACAGGGCCCTTATTGCTCGTGATCTTGATAAATTAAAACAATTTCTGTAAAAGAGTTGATTGTTATTTAACATAGATTTGTGAAATCAAGGATAAACCAAAACGTACTTTTGCATTTGTAAGCAAGTAAAATTTACAATGAAAAAACTTCAGATTCTTTCTACTTTATTGTTATTGTGTTGTACGATGACAATGTTTTCGCAACAAAAACAAGACCGTCCAAAAATTATCATTAGCGGTAAAATAATTGAAAAAGCTAGTAAACTGCCTTTAGAATATGCGACTATTACACTAAAAAACAGTAAAAACCCTAAAATTCTTTTTGGCGGAATTACAGATAACAAGGGCGATTATAGTATTGAAATAACACCTGGTATTTACGATATTTCTTTTGAATTTATTTCGTTTAAGCCTACTCTAATTTCACAAAAAAAACTAATCGAAAAAACTGATTTAGGAATCATCAGTTTGGAAGAAGATGCCACGCAATTAAAAGAAGTATTCGTTCGAGCAGAAAAATCAACTCTAGAAATTAAATTAGATAAAAAAGTATACAATGTGGGTCAGGATATGATCGTGAAAGGTGGCACTGCTAGTGATGTGCTGGATAACGTCCCTTCTGTAACGGTAGATCCCGATGGTACTATAGCACTAAGAGGAAATACTAATGTAAAAATACTGATTGATGGTAAACCAACAAATGCCATAAATGTAGCCGATGCGTTAAAAACCATTTCAGCCGATGCCTTAGATAAAGTAGAAGTCATCACAAATCCCTCTGCTCGATATGACGCCGAAGGAGGTGGTGGGATTATCAATATTCTACTTAAGAAAGGTAAAAACCAAGGTATTAACGGTTCACTTACTGGAACGGTAGGTAATCCAAGAAACTATGGTTTAGTTTCGACTGTAAATTATAAGAGTGAGCAATTTAATTTATTTACAACTATTGGCTATAATGATAGTAAAGCACCAGGTAAATCATTAACAAATACTGATTATCTTAACCCAGACGGTACAATCCAAAAAACTATTAACGAAAGAAGTACCCGTGAAAGAGGACGTAAAGGATTTAATTACACCCTTGGCATGGACTGGTATTTAGACAAAACATGGACATGGACTAATGCTTTAACTATTAGAAAAAATAATGGCTCAAATCCTGACAACGTCTATTTATATAACTACGAAACAAATAACGATTACGTTCGCAATCGCTATAACGATCAATTTACTACTACTCGAGATTTAGAATATACTTTTAACTTTACTAAAAAATTTAAGAGAGACGGTAATAAATTAACTTTTGATGGTTCGTTTACCAATAATTTAGACAATGATGCTTCCACTATTTATGATCAAATTTTAGGTCAAAATAGTGTTTATAAAGAATCCACCATTAATTTTCAAACTCAAAAAAGAAATTTATTCCAATCTGATTATGTGTTGCCTTTAGGCAAAAACAGTCAATTTGAAGCGGGATATAAAGGAGATTTTAACGAGTTACTGACGGATTATAAAGTGGGTACTGTAAATGATGCAGGAAACTATATTCCCAATTTAAATTACACAAACAAACTTGATTATAAAGAAAAAATTAATGCGCTATACACTCAGTTTGGTTCCAAAATAGGTAAATTCTCTTATTTAATGGGAATAAGATATGAAGATTCCAATATTGATATAAATTTGTTAACCACTAACGATTTCAATACTAAAAGGTACCACAACTTTTTTCCAAGTGCGTTCTTAACCTATCAACTTACTGAGCAAAGTACCATATCCTTAAATTATAGCAAAAGAATTTCTAGACCTCGCTCTCGTTTTATCAATCCCTTTTCAAATTATTCGAGTAACGTAAATATCTTTCAAGGAAATCCAGATATTAATCCATCGTTGACTGATGCCTACGATATTGGATACATGAACAAATGGGGAAGAGTAACGTTTTCTACCTCAATGTACTTTAACACGACTAAAGACGTTTTCCAATTTATTAGAAGGCCTAACGGTAATTATGTGGTAACAACAGTGATTGACGGTGCCGATATTTTGGACGAAAACGGACAAGTTACTCAAATAATTGGTGCACCTGATATTACAACTCCTGTAATTGTTTCAACCCCTATCAATTTGGCAAAAGAAGACCGATTTGGATTTGAATTCAATATCAATTATACCCCATACAAATGGTGGAAACTCAATGGTAATTTTAATTTCTTCCAAAGCAAAACTTCGGGAAGCTATACCTATTTAATTGCAAATACTGGAGAAATTGTATACCAAGATTTTGGAAAAACAGCAGCAAGTTGGTTTACCCGAGTTTCTTCCAAAATTTCATTGCCTTTTAAAATAGATTGGCAAACTAACGGTACCTATAACGCACCGCAAAACAATGCTCAAGGAAAGAGTCTCGGAACGTACGGTGTGAACTTAGCTTTTAGTAAGGATGTTTTGAAAGACCAAGCTACAATTGCACTCAACGTCAGCGACCTTTTTAATTCTAGAAAAAGAATCACGGAAACTACCATCGCTACATTAAATTCCTATAGTGAACAACAATGGAGACAACGCCAAATCAATCTATCTTTTACTTACCGATTCAACAAAACCAAATCCGATAAGGAAAAAGATAAAAGACCAAAAGGAAACCAAGACAATCAAGATAATGGCGATTTTCCTGGATAAGATCATAAAAAAAGTCCCGCAATGCGGGACTTTTTTATAACAAAAACTTATGTTAAGCTATTTGTTCGGATTCTCTTTTTGCTCTTCTTTCTTGAAAAAATTCTCTCATACCACCAAAGATCCAATAAGGAACCACGAAAGTAATCAAGAACATCATTAACCAAAAACCTATGGTCAAAATGGTTAAGAATGCTAAGAAACCTAAATACTGTTGAAATTCAAACATGTTTTCCGGAATTTTTTGAATTATACGCAAATGTATGAGTAATTATTAATGTAACCAAAAAACAAATCCATTTTATTCAATTGTTTTTAAACGTAAATTTGTTATTAACTTCTTTGGGGCTACTAAAATTAAGAATTTTAAATTTCAATTTAATAATCATATATACCTAAACTATTATGGAATTCCGCATTGAAAAAGATACGATGGGAGAAGTTCTAGTACCCGATAAAAAGTATTGGGGTGCGCAAACGGAACGTTCTCGAAACAATTTTAAAATTGGTCCTGCCGCTTCCATGCCGTACGAAATAATTTATGGATTTGCTTATTTAAAGAAAGCAGCTGCATATACTAATCACGACTTAGGTGTTTTATCGAGAGAAAAAAAAGAGGCTATTGCGCAAGTTTGTGACGAAATCTTATCAGGACAACTAATGGATCAATTCCCACTAGTCATATGGCAAACCGGTTCTGGAACGCAAACCAATATGAATGTAAATGAAGTTATCTCAAATAGAGCACAAGTGCTTGCTGGATTTAAAATCGCAGAAGGAGCTGCTGTCGTAAAAGCCAATGATGATGTAAATAAATCACAATCATCCAACGATACATTCCCAACTGCAATGCATATTGCAGCATATAAATGCCTAATTGAAAAAACCATTCCGCCTCTAGAAAATTTAAAAGATACATTATCGTTAAAATCCATTGCCTTTAAAGATATAGTGAAGATTGGTCGGACTCATTTAATGGACGCTACTCCTTTGACTTTGGGACAAGAGCTATCAGGCTATGTTGCACAATTAGAGCATGGATTAACGGCACTTAAAAATACGTTACCGCATTTAGCCGAACTAGCACTTGGTGGTACTGCTGTGGGAACTGGTTTAAATGCTCCAGAGGGATATGATATAAAAGTAGCAGAATATATCGCCCAATTTACAGGCCTTCCATTTAGTACCGCACATAATAAATTTGAAGCTTTAGCTTCAAATGATGCACTGGTAGAAAGTCATGGTGCTTTAAAACAATTAGCTGTTTCTTTAAATAAAATCGCGAATGACATTCGTATGATGGCATCGGGTCCTCGTTCTGGAATAGGAGAACTATTCCTCCCAGAAAACGAACCAGGTTCTTCAATTATGCCTGGAAAAGTAAATCCAACACAATGCGAAGCGCTAACTATGGTTTGTGCACAAATCATAGGTAATGATGTAGCCATTGCTGTTGGTGGAATGCAAGGACATTATGAGCTCAATGTATTTAAACCAATGATGGCAGCCAATTTTCTCCAATCTGCACTACTATTAGGTGACGCTTGTGCTTCATTTGACTTACATTGCGCAAAAGGGATTGAACCAAATTATAGTCGAATCAAAGAGTTACTTGATAATTCTTTAATGTTAGTTACTGCTTTAAATACCAAAATTGGCTATTATAAAGCTGCTGAGATAGCGCAAACAGCACATAAAAATGGTACCTCTTTAAAAGAGGCAGCAATACTACTGGGCTATGTTACCGCTGAAGATTTTGATGCATGGGTAAAACCTGAAACAATGATATGAAATCACCAGAAAATAAAAGCCCACTCTAGGAGTGGGCTTTTAAAGATCTGTCAAAATCAAACAAAACAATAATCAAACTATTATTATTATTTTTAACACATGGTTATGCTCTTTTTTTCATAAACATGTTGGTGTAATATTTTCTTCCAGTAACAGGG
>CANFZC010000113.1 GCA_947451475.1 Flavobacteriaceae bacterium
ATAATTGCTACAGGTTTTAATCCAGAACAGCAAAATGGCCTTTTAAATATAGAGTCAAAGAAAATAATACACTCACTAGATGGTGAACATAAATTAGAACGCGATTTAACCCAAAAGCCAGTAGAAGTTTTCCAAGCTTTAACTGAAACTGCCTCAGAAGTTAAAGAAGAAAAAGTTGTATTCGAATTAATTGAAGATGAGATTGAAGTGCCTGTTGCTGTTACGGTTACTGCTGCGTCTATTGATGATAATGAATTAATCGCAATGAACCAGTTCATTCGTAATCTAGATGTGACTTTTGAAATAGTATCACCTATTAATGATATTGATTTCAAAATCACTACTCCAGAAGTTCGTGAAATGAATGTGGTAGAGCCTCAAAGTATTATTGAAGAAGAACAAATAACGTTCACTTTTGATATGCCAGCTGCGCCAACTTTCGAAAAAGTGGAAGCGCCGGAAGAAAGTAGAATTGTATTCGATTTGTCTGAAGCCAATGAAATTGTAGTAAACGAAGCGGTACAATTTGTTCCAGTAACAGAGCTAAACGAAGAAGGCATCATTAAATATTCTTTAGAAGAATATATGGAGTTAGAAAACGATTTGTTGAATTCAAAACCTGCAGTGGCAGCCAAAGCAGAAGAGCCAATAGCAGAAGAATTAAACATTACTTTAAAACCGCAAGCGGATATAAATAAGCCAGTTTCTACGATGATGCATTTCGAGGATATTTCACCAGTAGAAATGACTATTGAAGAAACATTAAAACATAGAGCTGACGAGCGTAGAAGAAAGTTAAAAGAATTTAATTATAAATTCCATAACAATCCTTCCCGCATCGAAGAAATGGAAAAAGAACCAGCATACAAACGATTAGGACTTGATTTGTCAAACAATTCACAAGACAACAATGCCAACTCAAGAATGTCTTTAGGAATCGATAGCAATGATGATATGCAAATTCGTTCTAATAATTCATTCCTTCACGATAATGTAGATTAAGCTACCCTAATTTAAATCACTAACCCGAAAATTTCAATGAGATTTTCGGGTTATTTTTTTTACCTTCGCAGTGCTTTTTTGAACAATAAAATATTTTAATCATCTAGAATAATCTAAAAATCGATATATGAGTTTAGAAACACAAATCATGGACGAAATGAAAAACGCCATGAGAGCTAAAGATACCGTTGCACTTGAAGCCCTAAGAGCTATAAAATCAGGAATCATCTTGGCTAAAACGGAGGCGGGAGCTAGCGATACTTTAGCGACAGAAGACGAGATTAAATTATTACAACGCCTAGTAAAACAACGTAAAGACAGCGCAACAATCTATACAGAACAAGGACGAGCTGACTTAGCTGAGCCAGAATTAGCTCAGGTGGCAGTAATTGAAAAGTTTTTGCCAGCTCAATTATCGGAAGCAGAAGTAGAAGCAACTGTTTCGGCTATAATCGCTGAAGGTGGTTTCTCAGGCATGGCTGCTATGGGTCAAGTAATGGGTAAAGCATCAGCCGCATTAGCAGGTAAAACAGATGGTAAAACCATATCCACTATTGTTAAAAAATTATTAGCATAAATACATAAGGAGGTAAGCTTCTAGATACCAAATGGCTGCGTAGTTCAACTGGATAGAATATCAGATTTCGGCTCTGAGGGTTGGGGGTTCGAATCCCTTCGCGGTCACGAATAAATAGAATAGCGGTGAAAATGTCTGAGCTTGCTCAAGCATTTTCACCGCTATTCTATTTTCAAAGCGGAGCTTTGTCTGGGAAGACGCAGTCAACCCTGTCGTGGTTTTTATAGTATGTCGAAGTATAAAAGCTCGATAGTAATCAAGCATTTTCACCGCTATTCTATTTTCAAAGCGGAGCTTTGTCTGGGAAGACGCAGTCAACCCTGTTGTGGTTTTTATAGTATGTCGAAGTATAAAAGATCGATAGTAATCAAGCATTTTCACCGCTTTTCTATTTTCAAGGCGGAGTTTTGTATGGGAGGACGAAGTCAACCTAGGCAAATCACGAATTTATTAGTTATAGGATATTTTTTTCAATCACTTCAAAATAGTATTAGGAGGTCTTTGTAACAGTTGCTGCTTCTGGACGGCAATTCCACACTAAAATAGCAACATTATTTACTAATGTTCTATTAAAGTTTACTCCTATCTAATAAAAAAACCTTAATTTTGTTTAATATTTAATTGTAAAGATTAAACAATATGCCGAAGCCTATCCTTGCAGTCATAGAAAAAGAGAACCTTTCCGAAGCACATATCGATCGAATCATCGAGATGGCATGGGAAGATCGTACCCCCTTTGATGCCATTACCTTTCAATTCGGTTTGTCAGAAGCGGAAGTGAAAGCCCTAATGAAAAAGGAGCTAAAATTCTCAAGCTACAAATTGTGGCGCCAAAGAGTTGAGGACTGCAAAACCAAACACACGGCCAAAAGAAGCCAAGACATTGACCGTTTCAAATGCACTAGACAACGCGCCATATCCAATAATAAAATCGCTAAACGATAATGCCATGGGAAAAGAAAGACCAGATAATGTAGTATACTCCAACGAAGAGGGCTATAACGCAAGTTTGTTATCGTATTCCACCAATGTAGGTGCCCCGGTCATCCGAGTAGATGACGTGGTTTCGTGGAAAAGTAGAGGAATTACCAATGTAAATAAAGAATTGGAACTAAAGTTCAACGAACTCAAAGCCCAATACGAATCCTTAATGAAAGAATACGAATGGAATGAATTAGTTTATAGCGCTAGGTTTGCATTCGAACCCGTAATTGGCGAAATATATCATTTGTATCGGGGAGATGATGGAATCCATTTTCTCTCCCTAATTGCACCCTCCGAATGGAATAAAGAACACATCGGGACTTTTAAATTGAATAGCGATAAAAAATGGGTGGTTATGGAATAAGTAGAACGCTTGCCAATCACAACCCTTAATAACCCTTTATATGGTAAAACATTTCTCTTCCGAAGCTATCGCAGCCTTGGAAAAACAAACCCGAGTACACCTAATCAATAGTTTAGGAGGATTCAAAAGCGTTGCTTTAGTTGGAACTTCAGATGCTGAAGGAAATACAAATCTAGCCATTTTTAGTTCTGTATTTCATATAGGAGCCAATCCGCCTTTGATGGGATTGATTTTTAGACCTACACCGCCCGAACGCAATACCTTCAACAACATTATTGAAACAGGATATTATACCCTAAATCATATAAATGAAGCCCTATATAAGCAAGCGCATCAAACCTCAGCTCGCTACGATAAAGAGGTGTCCGAATTCGAAATGACAGGTTTACGCCCTGAATATAAAGAGGGTTTCTTTGCCCCTTATGTAGCGCAAAGCAACATAAAATTGGGCCTAGCTTTTCGAGAAAAAATAGACATTGCGATAAACAATACTACCTTACTAATTGGCGAAATTATCCAACTATACATTCCCGAGGATTGCCTCGGCGAAGATGGTTTCGTAGATTTAGAAAAGGCCAACACCATCACGTGTTCCGGATTAGACAGCTACCACAATACGGTGCAACTAGACCGATTAAGTTATGCCAAACCCGATAAGGAAATAACTTCAATTAAATCTTGAGAAAAAAAGAGATAAATATTGTTTGGTTCAAACGTGATTTGCGTTTTACAGATCACGAACCGCTTTATAATGCTCAACAAGAAGATCTTCCAATCCTATTAATCTATTGTTTCGAACCAACCGTAATGGCCTATCCCGATGCCGATGTGCGCCACTGGAGATTCATCTACGAGTCACTACAAGAAATGCAAGCAAACCTTTCTAAGGTAGCCGCAAAGCTCTATTTTTTTAATAATGAAGTGGAAAAAGTGTTCAATGTCTTAAGTAAAAGTTATACAATTAGAAATGTTTTCTCCCATCAAGAAATTGGAAATAAAGTAACCTACGACAGAGATCAATCCATGCAGTTGTTTTTTGACCAACAGCAAATACTTTGGAAGCAATCCCAAATGCATGGGGTAATTCGAAAATTAAAGTCAAGAGCCAATTGGGATAAACGATGGGAACAAACCATGCGGGATAGTCCCAAAATGATCGAACTAGAATCATTAAATACCGTAACGCTAGAAGTAGCCCTATACGACACGCTAAAAGGAAACGAACTCGCAGAAGAAATCACATCTCGCAATGAAAACTTCCAACAAGGAGGGGAATATTGGGCCTGGCGCTACATGGATAGTTTTGTGAAAGAGCGCTACACGGGGTATAGTACTCATATTTCAAAACCTAGCTTGAGCCGAAAAAGCTGCAGTCGATTATCTCCTTATTTGACCTATGGCAACATTAGTATGCGAATGGTTTATCAGTATACTATGCAACAGTATAAAACGGCTGCTAATAAAAGAGCCTTGCTCAACTTCATCTCTCGTTTGCATTGGCATTGTCATTTCATACAAAAATTTGAAGACGAATGCCGCATGGAATTTGAAAACGTAAATAAAGCCTATGACGGTCTACAAAAGCCCGTCAATGAAACTTATATAAAGGCCTGGCAAGAAGGAAAAACAGGAGTGCCCATCATCGATGCCTGCATGCGCTGTGTCGTGGCTACCGGGTACCTGAATTTTAGAATGCGCGCCATGGTCGTTTCCTTTTTTACCTTCAATTTGTGGCAAGATTGGCGCGAGTTGCATTTTTTAGCCCGTCAATTTTTAGACTACGAACCCGGAATTCATTATCCGCAGTTGCAAATGCAGTCCGGGACTACGGGTATAAATACCATCCGAATCTATAACCCCATTAAAAATTCGGAAGACCACGATCCAGCCGCCGTTTTTATTAAAAAATGGATCCCCGAATTGGCAGAAATACCGGCCCAACTGATTCATGAACCCTGGAAACTCAATCCCATAGAGCAACAATTTTACAACTGCGAAATCGGAAAAGCATATCCTTTCCCAATAGTGGACATCGAAGAAACAAGAAAATTCGCCAGCGATATCGTTTGGAGCTTTAGAAAAAAAGAAGAAGTGAAAGAAGAAGGAAATCGTATTCTAAACAAGCATGTAAGTAATCCCAATAAACCAAAAAATGCGAGGAGTAAAAAAACAAAACCTACCCCATAAAATTTGTACCGCCTGCCAAAGACCCTTTTCTTGGCGAAAGAAATGGGAAAAAGTATGGGACGAAGTGAAATACTGCAGCGATAAATGCAGAACGAATAAATAGATATGAGCAAAACGTTACGTTTACTATTGGGTGACCAACTCAACAGCAACCACTCCTGGTTCAAAACTGTGGATGATTCCATACTGTATGTTATGATGGAAATCCGGTCAGAAACTGATTATGCCCCACATCACATTCAAAAAGTGGTTGGGATTTTTGCAGCCATGCGCGACTTTTCGGCCCAATTGATGGCCAAGAACCACCAAGTCATCTACCTTACCATAAACGATGAGAACAATTTACAGGTCTTTGACAATAATATCATACAACTGCTGTCCGTTCATAACTGTACCCGATTTGAATACCAATGGCCCGATGAATACCGAGTAGATAGTTTATTGAAAAAATTGTGCGAGGCCATTACCATAGAAAGCAAAGCAGTAGATACAGAACACTTTTTTACGTCAAGAACAGAGCTAGGCACCTTCTTTGAAGGCAAAAAGACGTTTCTAATGGAAAGTTTCTACAGGGCCTTGCGGAAAAAACATCACGTTTTAACGGAGGGTGACCAACCGCTCACAGGACAATGGAACTATGACTCGGATAATCGTAAAAAATTGCCGAAAGACCATAAGCCTACACCTCCTTTGTGCTTTCATAATGTGGTAACAGCACTTTACAACGAGATTGTGCTGTCAAACTGTAAAACAATAGGTACTATAGATGCTTCTCAATTCATATGGCCCATCAACCGGCAACAATCAATAACCTTATTAGATTTTTTTGCGACCGAATGTTTGCCGTTATTCGGAACCTATCAAGACGCGATGACCCCAAATG
>CANFZC010000114.1 GCA_947451475.1 Flavobacteriaceae bacterium
CGACACTCGAAACCCAAAACTTGAAACCTGAAACCTGAAACCTGAAACTTGAAACCTGAAACCTGAAACCTGAAACTTGAAACTTGAAACCTGAAACCTGAAACCTGAAACCTGAAACTTGAAACCTGAAACCTGAAACTAAAGCGCTTGATTACGCTCCATCGATTCAATAATCATATACGCCACACGCAACGCCTCAGTCCCATCCTCAAGCGTCACTATCGGAGTAGTATTGTTAGTAATCGCATCCGCAAAAGTCTCCAACTCGTCCAAAATGGCATTGTTAGCAGACACTTCCGGATTAGCAAAGTAGATTTGTTTGCGCTCACCCTCAGCATTCTGCAAAATCATATCAAAATCCCCCGGTACTTGCGGAGCCTCTTTCATCTTCACGACCTCACAAGTCTTGTCTAAGTAATCTACCGAAATATAAGCATCCTTCTGAAAGAAGCGCGACTTACGCATGTTCTTCATCGAAATTCTACTAGAGGTAATATTGGCCACACAGCCATTTTCAAATTCAATACGGGCATTAGAAATGTCAGGCGACTGACTCAAAACAGCGACCCCACTGGCATGCACCGCTTTGACTTTAGATTTGACTACGCTCAGTATCGCATCAATATCATGAATCATCAAGTCCAACACCACAGGCACATCCGTCCCTCTAGGGTTAAACTCCGCCAATCTATGGGTTTCAATAAACATGGGCTGCTCAATCATATCCTTCACCGCCGTAAACGCCGGATTGAAACGCTCTACATGGCCCACCTGTCCTTTGACGTTATACTCTTTCGATAAAGCTATGATTTCTTCAGCTTCCGCCACAGTAGTAGAAATAGGCTTCTCAATAAAAACATGCTTGCCCGACTTAATAGCCACCTTAGCACATTTATAATGCGAAAGGGTAGGGGTTACGATGTCAATCACATCCACCGCATGAATCAATTTCGCTATAGTATCAAATTGTTGGTATCCAAATTCGGCCGCTATCTTAGCACCGTTTTCCTGATGCTCGTCATAAAACCCTACGAGCTCATATTTATCTGATTGTTGTAATAAACGCAAGTGTATCTTCCCAAGGTGACCGGCACCTAAAACGCCAACTTTAAGCATAAAATTAAATTTTACCAAAAATAACAATTAGTTTACAATGATAGCAGAGGGGAGGGAATTATTTTCTTTGAATGAGGGAGGCAAAGTTACGAGTTTAGCAACTATTGATATGCATTGTAATACATCCACTAGGATAGAAAACATAGCTATTAAAAAACTAACCCTGCTATTGCGACAAACCGCTGTTAGCGGTAGTGCTTATACTTTAATTAGCTTAAATTTTTAAAAAGATTATCAAAAACATTACAGCAAGAGCCGCCATGAAGTAAATGAAAAATGACTTTTTATTATTGTAAGCTTTATACTCTTTCTGAATTGATTTGTATTTTTCATTCCGATAAACCAAATAATAGTTTAAAACCATTAATGGTAAAATAAAATATACAGCTAAATTAAAAAGAAAATTATACGATTTTGTACTGGAAATTTTCAAAATTAGAAAATCAAAACTGCTTGGCAATAAATGATTGTTAAGAATAAGAAAGATTAACAAAAGATAGACTGATGTTGCTGTGGCAAAATAAAAATTAGAAGTGAATTTCCAAATGTCACTCATCGGACCATTATTTCTTGCAGTATAAATTGAGCTAATTAGTATTTTCAAGTACATTTTTAAGATTTTGGTTTTGGCATTACCGCTAACTTGTATATAGTCGCTATAAAATAGCGACTATACACCCATTTACAGGTAGATTGTCGCTACGGAGTAGCATAGTACATCCAAATATAATAATTATTTCACAAATCATGTAAGAGGCTTTTGATTTACCGTACACTTTTTGTACAATCATAGCGCTGTAGTTCAGCACTCATACAACCCCCTGATATCATCTAAACTACCTACTACGACTACAAACTGGTTTCCCGCCTCCGCGGGAAAGACAATGGTTCTTAGAAGGAGTCTATTAGTCTATCATCAATTAATCCATCATCGAAATCACATCTGCAATCAACAATCGTTAATCAACAATCTAAAATCCTACACAGTTTACTCAGAGTTTATATAGACTTTACTTAAAGCCTACTATAAGTTTACTCAGACTTTACTCAGCCTATTATCTATCATCTATCAGTCTATCATCTATTGGTCTAGTAACACAACTCCCTTGCTTTTAGTTTGCAAATTGAAATTATTCCCCCTATTTTTACAACATAAATGACACCCCCCATTGAAAGATACTAGCAAACACCAAGGACTGCGCAACCAACTAGCCAAACAGCTAGAAGATAAAGGCATCACCGATAAAAAGGTACTGGACGCCATTCGAAAAATCCCGCGTCATTTGTTTCTTAATTCCAGCTTTGAAGACTTTGCCTACCAAGACAAAGCGTTTCCTATTGCGGCCAATCAAACGATATCCCAACCCTTTACTGTGGCGCGGCAAACCGAATTGCTCCAAGTTAAGAAGGATGATAAGATTTTAGAGATTGGGACGGGTTCAGGGTATCAAACCGCTGTATTGGTTGCTTTAGGTGCTAAGGTCTATTCAGTTGAACGCCAAAACGAATTGTTTAAGATTACCTCGGCCTTGTTGCCAAAGTTGGGAATACGTCCAAAACACTTATCATTTGGAGATGGCTATAAAGGATTGCCCAATCACGCACCTTTTGACAGCATCATCGTCACCGCAGGGGCCCCTATTATTCCGCAACCTTTGATGGCGCAATTAAAAGTAGGAGGGAGGCTAGTCATTCCCCTAGGCGAAACCGAACAAGTCATGACCATGCTCATCCGTAAAAACGAAACCCAATTCGAGAAACACGAGTTCGGGGAGTTCCGCTTCGTGCCGTTACTAGAAAATAAAAATTAAAACGACTTCTTAATTCGGTCGATATCGCGTTTGGTATCGGCTTCTTTCAAACTCTCACGCTTGTCGTAGGTTTTTTTACCACGGCACAGCCCAATGTCTAATTTGGCCAATCCTTTTTCGTTGGTGAACAATTTTAAAGGGATAATCGTCAATCCTTTAGTATCCATCGCACGCTCTAGTTTTTTCAACTCACGCTTGTTCAAGAGCAACTTGCGCTCGCTCTTAGCTTTATGATTAAACTGATTCCCATAAAGGTATTCATCAATTTGAGTATTGATGGCAAAAAGCTCATGATGATGAAACTCACAAAACCCTTCCGTAATATTGGCTTTCCCTATCCGGATGGATTTTATCTCCGTACCGGTTAAGACAATACCTGCCGTATAAGTCTCAATTATTTCGTAATCAAACTTAGCGCGCTTATTAAGGATGTTGATGGTTTTTAACATGGGGGACAAATGTATAAATTATTGTACCAAATAGGGAGAAAATTAGCAATAAAAAAAATAGCTAAACAATGATTTATATCAGTTTTTGGGCTATTTCTTCCTTCTATTTTTGTCCTGTAATTTTAAACCAAAAACAAAATGAAAAAATTATTATTAGCAGCAGGAATTGTATTACTATCACTAACTACACAAGCACAGGAAAAAAGTCAAGGTCTTAAAGGAGCATGGTTCGTAACCTCTCAAGTAGGATACCAACAAACTAAAACTGGCGATCTAAAAGGAACTAATTTATCAGTTATTCCAATAGTAGGAACGTTCGTTACACCTTCAGTAGCCGTTGGAGCTGGAGTGGGTATGATTGATATCAAAGCAGAAAATGCAGCAGGTACTACAGCTAACACTAATTTAATGGTAATCCAACCATTAGTTAGAAAATACTGGAATGTAGCGGGTAATTTCTATTTCTTTGGTCAATTAGCGACACCAATGATCAGCGGTAAAGAAAAAGAAGCCGATACTAAAATCTCTCAATTTGGCGTAGCCATGTCAGGAGGTATTGATTTCTTCGTATGTAAAAACTTTTCAGTAGAGTTCTCTTTTGACTTAGCTAATTTAACTTCAACTACTATTGATCCTAAAACAGGTGACAAAACAACAGTTACTAATTTCTCGCTAGCCCACATGGCTACTCCAGATCCAGTATATGTTGGAGCATTAGGTGGAAGTAATCCAAACTTAACTTCACCGTTAGCGTTTGGTTTCAAATTCGTGTTTTAATTTATTGAGTTAATAGGTTAGTAGTTCGGGTCATGCCGAACGCTAGAGGCCGCCAGTCTTAATTGATTGGCGGTTTTTTTTTACTACTTTTGCCTCATGAATACAACTCCTTCCAAAGATCCGCTGCACGGAGTAACCCTCCAAAAGATCGTAGAAACCTTGGCCGACTTTTACGGCTTTGATACCTTGGGCGAATTAATAAAGATTAAATGCTTTACAAACGATCCTAGCGTGAAATCAAGCCTAACCTTCTTGCGTAAAACACCTTGGGCTCGAACACAAGTCGAACAATTGTATATTAAAACGCTTCCTAAGTTACAATAGCGCTCATTTACGGTAGTTTCGTTTCAATAGGGAATAGATAACCGTATCCCAAAATTTCCCGTCCCACAGCTCGTTTTCTAAGATATGGGCTTCTTTTACAAAACCATTTTTTTGCAATACACGCTCCGAAGCACTATTATCAGGGTCAATAACAGCTTCGATAGAGTGGAAGTTGACCGTATCAAATCCAAAGGCCAACACCGCAGCTATCGCTTCTGTAGTATAGCCTTTCCCATGGTATTCTGGCAACAGCATATACCCCAATTCCGCCCGATGGTTCTCCGGCTGTATGCGATACAATCCAATAATCCCCATAAAAGCATCCTGGTCCTTCAAAGTAACAACCCAATTAATCGCGGTATTCGTTTCCCAAGCCGATTCTATCATAGCGATATGTGCCAATCCTTCTTCAGGGGTAGTCACTAAGGGTCGCGGAATATAACGCATAGTCTCCGCATCACCGCGCATCGCCATCACTCCGTCCAAATCGTCAGATTGGATGCGGCGCAATTGCAATCGGTTGGTTTCTAACGGCGGAAAAGGGTGGAAGTTGAGGACTAACATAGCTACTTTTTTAGTAAATGTATATAATTTCCGTAATAAACATGCCATATCTACAGCCAAAGAAAACTACCCACTTAGACACAAACCTTCCGTAACAACCCAGTAAAACTCTGAAAAGCAAAGCCTTACTACCAGCCCTAAAATGTATTTTTCACCAAAATAATTTGGTTACTATAATTATTTTACTAATTTTATCAAGCCCATTAAATCTATTATTAATTAAAACTTACGTATTATGGTACCCAATTTCGAATCCATCGAAAAGGAAAACATTCATTTACTTTCCTTTCCTCAAGCCGAAGTACTCGAGTCCAAAGAAGCAATGCAACAGCGGTATTCTGAATTAAACAGAGCATTAGCCTTAGGAAATCTCGAACATTCCAAAACCAAAATCTTCTTTGAAGACAATCACTCAAAAAAAGTAGTCGAAACCACCGTTTGGGCCCTGACCGATCAAAGGGTTATTCTCAAACAAGGACATTCCATTCCCATAAACCGGATTTATAAATCGGCCTAAAACAAAAAACCACTCTTTGGAGTGGTTTTTTTATGCTGCTAAGCTTCGTTCTTTTACACATTAACAACTTCACAATATGCTTATATGTAAGAATAATATAGTATCAAATAGAATTATTATGTATTTCATCGATTTTATTTGTAACTTAATCGGTGTTTGACGTAATATTGTAGAAGAATATCAAACAATACGTTCTGTCATTAATAATCAAATAAAGTGTTTGCCCCACATCTACTTTATTAAAAAACGTAACCAATAAAGTGTTTGC
>CANFZC010000115.1 GCA_947451475.1 Flavobacteriaceae bacterium
GGTTAGGGCGTCCTTAGGATAATACGGTGGCGACACGGGTAATAGCGCTAAGATGCGGGCAAATACTTCCTGCACATTGAAATTCTCTAAAGCGGATATAGGGAAAATCTCGGCGTTGGGCACTTTGGCTTTCCAGAGTTCGATTTGGGCTTCCAGTTCCACTTGATTCGACTTATCGATTTTGTTGAGCAGCAGTAACACGGGGATTTTGGAGTGGATGATTTTGTTGAAGAAGTCTTCGTCTTTTAATTCCTGCTCTCCTATTTCGACCATATAAATCAGTACATCGGCATCTTCAAAGGCAGACTTCACGAAGTCCATCATTGATTTTTGCATTTCATAGGCAGGTTTGATGATCCCTGGGGTATCGGACAGGACTACTTGGAAGTCTTCCCCGTTTACGATCCCTAGGATACGGTGGCGGGTGGTTTGTGCTTTGGAGGTGATGATGGATAATCGTTCGCCTACAAAAGCATTCATTAAAGTAGATTTCCCGACGTTTGGGTTCCCAATGATGTTTACAAAACCGGCTTTATGTGACATATACTGAATTATTTTTTTGCAAAGGTAGTCATATCAACTCAATAGCGGAAAAAAGATTTTTTTATGATTTTTATTGGTTTTATTGATAATGGTTGTATATTTGCACCGAAGATCGCGGGATAGAGCAGTAGGCAGCTCGTCGGGCTCATAACCCGAAGGTCACAGGTTCGAGTCCTGTTCCCGCTACTAGGATTAATTAATTAAAAACAAACGATTTAGAGCAATTTAAATCGTTTTTTTTATGCCTAAATTTAACGTATTTTTACTAAATGAATACGCAAACGCATACGTTTTGACTGCTAAGAAGAATTTTTCAGAACCTAAAATCTATGATGCTAATGGTGATTTGGCCAAGCGTTGGTATGTGTATTTTTCCTACCGTAACCCCAAAACTGGGTTGCTTGAAAAACAAACTCCTGTGTATGGCGGGGCGAATAATTTCAAAACCAAACAAGAACGTTATGTGGTTTTAAACGCCTATCGCAAAAGCCTTAAAAAATTATTGGAAGACGGTTTAAGTCCCTATGAAGATAATGAAAAGGCAATGGAGCAAATTTCAGAAACTCCCATTTTGCAAAATGCACTTCCAGAAGAATTGCAACAAATTGCAATTGGTGAAGCCTTTGCCACAGCGGTTAAAATCAAACAAAGTGTGCTTAGTAAAACCTCCTTCCCTAGTTTTAATAGCAACATCAAACGTTTTGAAAAATGGCTTTTTGCAAAGGGCTTTGCAAATGCACCTGTCACTGATATTACCAAAAAGGTTGTCATTGACTATCTCAATGAAGTCCTAGACAATACTAGTCCGAGAACACGCAACAACACCCGTATTGATTTAGGCTCTTTATTTCAAACCTTAGAGGACAATGAAATACTCCCAGAAAACTTCATTAAAAAGATCAATGTTCTCAAAGCTACCCCAGAGCGCAACAAAACCTACACCAACACTTTGCAAAATGACATTTATAAGTACATGGAGGAACATGACCAAATCCTGTTGTTATTTGTCAAGTTCATCTCTTATAATTATTTGCGCCCTATTGAAGTTTGCCGTTTGCAAATTGGCGATTTAGACTTAGTAGATCGAAAACTCTATGTAAGAGCCAAAAACAGTCCTGTCAAAACCAAAATCATCCCTGAAATATTACTTAATGACTTACCCGACTTATCTAAAATGAATAAAAGTCATTACTTATTCACCCCTTTTGCAATAGGTGGTGAATGGGACACTGCAGAAACGGATAAAAGAGATTATTTTTCCAAACGCTTTAAAAAAGTAAAAGACCATTTCAAACTAGGAAAAGATTATGGGCTTTATAGTTTTAGACACACCTTCATTACCAAACTGTATAGTGAATTTGCAAAATCAATGACCCCAAATGAAGCTAAAAGCAAATTGATGCTAATTACAGGTCACAACACTATGGATGCTTTAGAAAAGTACTTAAGGGACATTGATGCGGTATTGCCAGAGGATTATTCAAGCTTTTTGAATGATTGAGTCATTTTGCAAAATGGCAGGTAAATAATTTTTTATATAACTTCTCATTTCATCCACTTCAAATATTTTTCCTCTATAAATAGGTTGAGAAGGAATGCATTTTGCAATTGCAACAATTCGTTTTAAAAGTGTAGTAGCCGAAATCTTCAATACCCTTGCCGTACTGCGAATCCCTAGCCCCTCTTTATTTAATTGAACTATCTCTTTATCTTTGACTCGGTAAGAATTGTAACTTTAAAAATCAATACTTCTTTTGCAACAACTTTTGCAAAAATATTGACGCTTTTTATTTTTAGTAAAGCCATTTTTAATAATCGCTTTAGAATGGCAATTTGGACAAATTCCTGTCTCACTAATTTTGTAACATAAGGTTGTGTTTTTCATCTATTTATTCGATTTAAGACATTTTCAAACATAAAAAAGACAAGCTATATAGCTCGTCTTTTTTTATTAAATTTATTTTAAATACTGATTTACAAAAGATTATCATTTTGCAAAATGACTATCACTAACTTTGGAACATTACCACTGATTTGCAAAAGAATATAGTTTTGCAAAATGGCTGTCAGTAACTTTGGAAAATTACCGAACCTTCTGGATCCCTAATTTAGTATATCATGCAAACTTTTATACTTAGCATTACCTATTGAGGATAAATTTAAGACAAATAAATCTCCCTTGTATTCAATAAAACATATTGATTTCTTCTTTTTAAAACCAGCATAACCAAAGTCTTTTCTACTCTCTCCTTTAAATGAAATATTAAAAAAAGAAAAAGTAGCCTCTAACTCATAAAATCCTGATTGATTAATATTTAGCACCGAGCTATCAGCATAATAATAAATTTGTCCTATATTGAATGGATAATTATGTAAATCTATATATCTTGAATTTTCATCTTCAATATCTGAAGGATCAAAAAGATTAATACTTGAGCTATTATTTGGCTTTTTATTTGTTTGTATAATTTTATAACCTTTAGATACTTTTCCAAGTTTAGTAGCTGATATAAAGTATTTTTTATCAATAAAAGCATTAAAACCAATAAAATCTTTTTTAATGTAGAAACTCTGACTATAGTTAACTCTTTCTTCAGAAATAGTGATAAACTGACTTAATTTAATTTTAGGTTTGGTATTATAATGTGTAATTTGTGAGTCTAAAATAAAAAAAACAATAACTTTATAAGCCATATATAATAGCAAAAAAGAAAATATAGCAACAACAAAAGGATACTTTTTTATCATATTAATACATTTTTTCAGTGGTGCCTTCAAGTGGCACAACTGTGTTATATTGTAAACCCGCAGGTACTAACTGGCTGGGCATAATTCGATTTAGAATAATAGCTGCCCCAGTCACCAATATCCCACCTGGTTTAATTCCAGCACTTATTGAGCTTGATGTATTATCTCCATTTAAATTCCCATTACCATTTATAGAAATATTACTATTTAGAAGATCACTTGAGAGAGTCAATGAAACTCCTAAACCTAATCGCCCAAAAGCTGAAGCTTCAGCACCAAAAGTTATTGACGAAGCTGAAGTTTCAACGTTGCCATTTACAACACCAAGATTTAATTGATTATCTATAGAATTCTCAGTACTACCAGTAGTTACGTTAAAATTTGTTTTTGAACTAGTATTAAACATTTTAGCATCACCAATAGTATTTGAGCTACTGTAATCAAGTTTAACTAAAGGGTTTTCAGGAATTAAATCTACTTGTGTTACTCCTGCACTAGTTGCAGATGTAAATTGAGAAGCGATTTCTTGAATTGGCCCAACTACAACATTACTTTGTTTTGCAGTAGCATTTTCACTATGACCCCAAGCGTTACCAAAAAATCTTCCAACAGCATCCCATCCTCTTCTAATTGCTCCGTGAGTACAATTGGGGTCATCACACATCCCTGTCGGATCAATTCTGTTAATTGGATTATTAGAGCAATAGTGATATATTGTTTTGTCAGGTGAGTGTTCCGCCATCGGGTCAATGTTCATCCACCTACTAATTGCAGGGTCATAATTCCTTGCTCCATAGTCATACATGTTCAGCCCCAGCTCATCTTGACGCTCCTGCCCTTGGAACTTATAATTATAAGAGTTTGAAAAAAATTAGTAAATCTCTATTGCTTTTCTAATTTCTCTTTAGCTATGATTTCTTCAAACTCTTTACTTATTTTATCAGAAACTTTAACAAATTTACCATCTAATATTAAACCCGACGATAAGGATTTTACATGATAAAAAAAGGTATCTCCTTCCACTTTATAAATTTGGACTTTTATTATTTCAGTCATATCTGGTATAGGTAAATTACCGACGCTAATAACTTTGTACCTCTTCAAGATAAATTCACATTCTGAAACAGGTTCAATCTTTTGTAAATACAATGCTCCAAAATCTTCAGTTTTTTCTAATTGAAAATTACATTTTCTTTCAATTGACATATTCCCGTAACCGACATCAATTTTAAAAACACCTTCTTGAAACTGTTTGCAATTTTGACAATGTAAATTGCTAACCGAAAATATTGCTGTGAGAAATATGATTATTTTCATTTAATTTAATATTATTATATCGTTAATTTATTTACAACCCCGAACTATTAATGCTATACCCATGATAATAAAAATGACTCCAGCAGTCTGAAAGTTCAAATAAAATAATTTTTGTTTTTCTTTAATTATTAACTTTTGAAAATAATCTATAATTAATATCCCAAAAACAATACTTAATGTACCTAATAATATATGGTATAAATCCATTTACGTATTACTGATTTTATATTTTATTCCGTTTTCTCTTCGATATCAGATTCGACCGCATTTTTCGCTCCAGTTACAACAGAATTTACAGTTACTCTGTCAGCACCTGTTAGATGTTCAACAGCTGAACTTGCTGCCCCTGTCAGTACTTCTGTTTCGATTTTTTCGAGTGCTTTATCATAATCCCCCTTAGCCAAGTCAACAGTTGCTTTTATAATTGTACCTGCTTTTGAAAGCTCTTCTCCTCCTTCGGCAACTTCAGGTGCTATAGGACCAAATGCTGGTGCAACAGTTACCGCAGTATCCCCTGTTTTTTCCATAGCATCACCTGTATTAACTGCCACTTTTTCAGCAATGTCGACCGCCTTTTTATTTGCTGCTTCTCCAATTTGAGTTGCATTCACAACTTTAGCTACATTAATACCACCTACAGTAAAAGTAGGCTTGTTGGGCGTAGTATTTCCAAGTGCATAATTTAATCCACTATTAAAAAAGGTCTTAAGTTTTGCTGCGGCAACTGCCATCCAAACAGTAATTTGAACAGATTCCAATCCCTCTAATTCTCTAGCATCAATTACTCTGTTTTCAGAAAAATTGTAAACACCATTATACGGATATTTCTCTGCAAGAGGGTCAATGCACATAAATCTACCTATAGCATAGTCGTAGTTTCTATACTTAAAGCTATCCCAGTTCAATCCTAGCTCGTCTTGTCGCTCTTGTCCTTGAAACTTATACTTATTTAGAATATTTGCATCACCAGGCACAACTGCAATTTTAGCACTTAAACTTCCAGGTCCTTCAAAAGGATTATAATCAAGTGTATATTGCTTTGCAGTGGTATTATATCTCGTGTGCTTTAATCCAAACGGGTAATAA
>CANFZC010000116.1 GCA_947451475.1 Flavobacteriaceae bacterium
GAAAAAGGAAGAAGAAACGTTGAAATCTTGAAACAAGCGGTGAATGATCCGTTTACTGTGGAAGATCAGGTAGCTATTATCTATGCAGGTTCTAAAAACTTGTTAAGAAGCGTTCCTGTGAATAAAGTAAAAGAATTCGAAAAAGATTATATCGAGTACTTGAACAACAAACACAGAGATGTTTTGAATGCTTTGAAAGCAGGTAAGTTGGATGACAACATTACCGATGTGTTAGAAAAAGCAGCTAAAGAAATTTCGGCTAAGTATAACTAATTATAGTATTAAGTATTAAGTAGTAAGAACAAAGACGTCTTACTACTTAATACTTAATTCTTAATACTAATTAAAATGGCAAATTTAAAGGAAATCCGTAATAGAATTACTTCCGTACAGTCGACGATGCAGATTACATCGGCGATGAAGATGGTTTCTGCGGCAAAGTTGAAAAAAGCACAAGATGCGATTACAGCGATGCGCCCTTATGCCGAAAAATTAACGGAATTATTACAAAGCGTTAGCGCTACTTTGGATGGCGATGCAGGAGGACAATACACTACACAACGTGAGATTAACAAAGTGTTGGTTGTGGCGATTACTTCTAATCGTGGGTTGTGTGGAGCGTTCAATACGAACGTGATCAAGCAAGCTAAAGTGGTTGCCGAAGGTTATGCTGGAAAACAAGTGGATATTTTTGCCATTGGTAAAAAAGGAAATGATGTTTTAAGAAAAACCAACACCGTTATTGCTAATCGAAGTGAGGTTTTTGACAACCTAACTTTTGACAACGTAGCTGCGATTGCGGATGCTTTGACCGATATGTTCATTGCGGGTGATTACGATAAAATCGAGATTGTTTACAATCAATTTAAGAATGCGGCTACTCAAGTGGTACAAACAGAGCAATTCTTGCCTTTGGCTCCTATTGCTTCTGATAAACCCGCTTCTAGTGGAGATTATATCTTCGAACCTTCAAAAGAGGAGATTGTATTGACGTTGATTCCGAAATCATTGAAAACACAATTATACAAATCAATTAGAGATTCCTTCGCTTCTGAGCACGGTGCCCGTATGACGGCGATGCACAAAGCAACGGATAATGCTACGGATTTAAGAAATCAATTAAAATTAACATACAACAAGGCCCGTCAAGCGGCGATTACTAATGAGATCTTAGAGATCGTTGGTGGAGCTGAGGCTTTGAAAGGATAATTACGATTCAAATAAGTTGAAAAAAGCGTTTAAGAAATTAAACGCCTTTTTTTATTGGGCTAAGTTACAGCAAGAGGAGGAAGCGTAGCTAGCAAGTAAAAAAATAAATTTTAAGAATGGGCGAACAAATGTTCGCTCTTTTTTTTTGGAAACAATATAATGGCTATTTTTGTTCGATACGAAAAAGCACCTACCTTGAGTCTTTATAAAAACCTTTTCAAACAAACTGCGATATACGGATTAGCTACGGTGCTTCCGAGGATGTTGACTTTTTTACTCAATCCGTTGTATGTAAAAATGTTGCCTAAAGGCGAGTTTGGGGAAGTCTCCATCATCTTTGCTTATTTAGTGTTTTTGAATGTGGCTTTATCGTATGGCATGGAAACGGCGTTCTTTCGTTTTTACAATACCGAATCGGATAAGAAAAAAGTAATCGCTACGGCGACTATTTCTATATTGTGTTCGTCGCTGGCGTTTTTAGTGATAGGCTTAGTGTTCCGAGACACACTGGGCCATTGGACCAATATTGATTCGCAATACATCTCGTATATGGTTTGGATCTTAGTATTGGATGCTTTATCGGTCATCCCATTTTCCAAATTACGAGCCAATAAGCGACCGATGTTCTATGCTGCTATTAAGATTGGTAATGTGGTACTAAACGTATGTCTGAATGTCTTTTTCTTATTGGTATTACCCAAATTAGCTTCGGGCAGTGGCGGTAGTTTTTGGAATGCATTTTATATTGAACACTTTCAAATAGGTTATATTTTTATTTCGGGACTGTGTGCTAGTTTGGCCACCTTTATCGTGCTGTCACCTGATTATTTTCAGATTAAAGGCGCGTTTGATGCGGTGCTTTGGAAGAAAATGATGGGGTATGCCTTTCCTATTTTAATTGCTGGGATTGCTTTTGCGATTAACGAGCATTTTGACAAAATCCTGTTGGAAAAAATGCACATCAGTAAAGCGGATATTGGGGCGTATTCGGCCTGTTATAAGTTGGGGTTGTTCATGGTACTGTTCCGTACGGCCTATACCTTGGGCATTGAACCCTTTTTCTTTAGTCATGCCAGTCATGAAAATGCGCAGCAAACTTATGCTACGATAACCAAATACTTCGTGATTTTTGGCTCGTTTATTTGTTTGTTTGTCATTGTATTTGCCGACTTATTAAAAGAAATTTTGGTTCCAAATGCTAGTTATTGGGATGCGATGAATATCGTGCCGCTGATTGTTTTGGCCAATTTCTTTTTGGGTATCTACACCAATTTATCGGTATGGTACAAATTGACTGATAAAACAAGCATTGGGGCCTATATCTCCCTGGTAGGAGCTGCAGTAACCTTATTGCTTAATTTTATATTAATCCCTTATATTAGTTATACGGGCTCGGCCATTGCTACTATTGCGGCCTATGGAGCGATGATGATTATTTCGTACCAAATGGGGAAAAAGAAATATCCTATACCTTACGATTTTCCTAAGATCTTTAGTTATCTTGGGTTGACGATAGTGTTTTCTGCGCTGTCTTTTTACATCCCTGTATTGCGGGATAATTATTTAGTCAAGATTGCCTTATTGCTAGCGTTTTTATATTTTATATACTACAACGAAAAAGAAACCTTAGTACGAATAGCCAAACGAAAATAAGATTATGCAGATTAAAATCATTAACAAATCAGCGCACGCTTTACCTAATTACGAAACCCTTGCTTCGGCGGGGATGGATTTGCGTGCGAATATAGCAGCACCTATTACATTGAGTACATTGGACCGTGCGATTGTGCCAACGGGCTTGTTTATCGAATTGCCCATAGGGTACGAAGCGCAGGTGCGTCCCCGAAGTGGACTGGCGGCCAAAAAAGGCGTTACCGTATTGAATTCGCCTGGTACGGTAGATGCCGATTACCGCGGGGAAATAGGCGTTATTTTAGTAAATTTATCCCAGGAAGATTTCGTAATCGAAAACGGAGAACGAATAGCACAGTTAATCATTGCTAAGCATGAACGTGCAGTATGGATTGCTGTGGAAGCATTGACGGAAACCTCGCGAGGCGAAGGCGGATTTGGCAGCACGGGAGTAAAGTAGTTTTCAGTCGCAGTTAATAAATAAAAAGAATTCAGTCTTAATACTTAATACTCAAATCTTAATACAATTTTTATGAAAATAATAGTTCCAATGGCGGGACGTGGTTCTCGTCTTCGCCCACATACGTTAACCATTCCGAAACCCTTAATTCCGATAGCGGGGAAACCGATAGTACACCGTTTGGTGGAAGATATTGCGGGAGTGCTTGGTCAAGAAATAGAAGAGATTGCCTTTATCATTCATGAAAGTTTTGGTCAAAAGGTGGAGGAAGATTTGATTGCCATTGCTGAAAAATTAGGTTCTAGAGGAACGATTTATTACCAGAACGAAGCCTTGGGAACGGGGCATGCGATTATGTGTGCCAAAGATTCCTTGAGCGGTCCGGCGGTAATTGCCTATGCGGACACGTTGATAAGAGCCGACTTTGATTTGGACCAAACGGCTGATAGTGTGATATGGGTGAAGCAAGTAGACCAACCGGAAGCTTTTGGGGTCATTAATTTGAATGAGGCTAATGAGATTGTGGAATTGGTTGAGAAGCCAAAAGAATTTGTATCGGATTTAGCGGTAATAGGGATTTATTATTTTAAAGACGTTGCGGTGCTTAAAAATGAATTGCAATATGTCTTAGATAACAACATCATAAACGGCGGAGAATACCAAATTAATGATGGTATTAAGCAAATGATGGCAAAGGGCATGAAATTTGTACCTGGAGAAGTAGATGCTTGGATGGATTGTGGGAACAAGGACGTTACAGTGGAAACCAATGGCCGTATGTTGAATTTTTTACACAACGACGGCGAGCATTTGGTTGCATATGATGTGGTGTTGGATAATGCTACAATCATTCCGCCTTGTTATATTGGAAAGGATGTAATCTTAAAGAATACTACTGTTGGGCCAAATGTTTCCTTAGGGGATCACAGCAGGGTTACGGATAGTCATATAGCAAACAGTTTGATCCAAACTCATGTACATATTAAAAATGCTAAATTGGACAATGCGATGATTGGAAATCACGCTAGTTTTGATGGGAATTTTACCAGCGTTAGTTTGGGAGATTATTCTGTTTTAGAATAAAAATACACTGAAATTAATTCAGGACACAATGAAGAAACTTGGAATTTATGGGATATTGCTGGGGATGTTTTGCCTCCCTACGCTGGTCATGGCGCAAGATAGTGCTAATGATGTGGTGGTTCTAGACGATGGATTTCAGGATTATTTTTTTGAAGCCATCATGCAAAAGGGCATCGAGAACTATGACAAAGCGATAGAGGCGTTAGAAAAAGGCAAGGCTATTGAGCCGGAGAATCCGATTGTATATTTTGAGTTGGGCAAGAATTATTTAGCCCAAAAAAAGTATGCGGAGGCGTATGACAATTTTGAAAAGACCACGAAAATGGATCCGAAGAACCGTTGGGCCTGGGTAGGGATGTATGATGTATGCTATGCACAGCGCGACTATAATAGAGCGATACCGATTGTTGAGAAATTGGTTGAATTCAAAGACGATTACAAAGAAGATTTGACCTCGTTGTATATGAACACCCAGCAGTTTGACAAGGCATTGGATTTGATTAACGAATTGAATGCTACTTATGGGAAGACGGACAAGCGCGAATTGTATAAGGCGGATATCATGAAAGATGCCCGTTACCAATCTTCTGAGAAGAACAACCTATTGGATCAAATTAAGAAGAACCCTAAGGACGAGTCTAATTATATTGCCTTGATCTATTTGTATTCGCAAAGCAATCAGGAAGAGAAGGCGCTGGAGATTGCACAGAAATTAGAGAAAGCGATACCAACTTCCGATTGGGCGCAGGTGAGTTTGTTTAAATTTCATTTGAACAATAACGATGGGGACAGTGCGGTAAAGGCAATGAATATTGTGTTGCCTAGTAAAAAAATAGATCAAAAAATTAAGCACCGTATCCTCAATGAGTTTTTACTTTTTGCTAAGAACAATCCGAAATACGAGCCTGATTTGGACCGCGCCATTTCCTATTTTGACAACGACAAGACCGTACAGGTTGCTAA
>CANFZC010000117.1 GCA_947451475.1 Flavobacteriaceae bacterium
AAAGAGATTTTCTTTGGTAGCATTATGGAAGAGACGGACAGCAAGGTGAGTTTGATCCCCGACTTTATTTCGAATTGTGGTATGGCACGAGTATTTGCCTATTTCATGGAGAAAAAAGTACAAATGACGGATGAGGCGATCTTCTATGATATTTCGGAAACGATTAAAAAGGCCTTGGAAAAAGCCCATAATTTGCATGCCGACAAGAAGAACATCAGTGCTACGGCCTTTGAAATTGCTTTAAAACAATTGGTTTAACATAAAATTAACCGCTAGGAATACACAATATTTTGTATTTTTAGGCGTTATCTTTAGTATAAACGAAACTTGGAATTGCTATGCGTACGGAAACTTCCCATAATCAAAGGAAATCTTTAGCCATCACTACTTTGGTGTATGCTTTGCTATTGTTGTTGCTGTTCTTTTTGCGCTTTTGGCCTCCATCAAATATGGAACTCATGGGCGGTGGCGGTGGCGGTGGCATCGAAATGAACTTTGGCGACAGCGATTATGGCATGGGAGACAATTACCAAAGTGAAGTATTGAATGTAAAAGACCAAGTCAAGGAGACACCCGTACAACCCACTCCTGAAGAAGATGTGATTTCGGATGACAATGCCGACAATGTAGATGCCGTAATTCCGAAGAAAGAAGTCGTAAAAAAGACTCCGGTAGAAGTGAAAAAAGATATTAAACCCGTAGTAGAAAAACCAAAAGTTTCCAAAAATGCCAATGATGCTTTATCCAGTCTTTTGGGCAATAAAGGAGGCGATGGCAACGACACTAAAAGCGGTAATAAAGGAAGTGCTAACGGTAGCTTAGGTTCCAAAGGCTATTATGGCAATGGAAGTGGCACAGGCACCGGCGGCGGAAACGGTTCTGGCAACGGAACGGGTACCGGTAGCGGAACCGGTTCTGGGAATGGCAGTGGAAACGGAGGCGGCAACGGCAGTGGTTCTGGCTATTCTTTGGGCAACCGAAAAGCCTTGAACAAGCCGAAGCCTAATAATATATGTGGAAACGAATCAGGAAGGGTGGCTGTTCAAGTAACAGTTGACCGTAATGGGAATACTATCAGTGTCGTGACGGGCGTTCAAGGAACTACAAACTCCGACAAATGTTTGTCTGATCAAGCGAAGATTGCCGCTATGAGTACTAAATGGGAAGCCGACAGCAATGCTCCTGAAAAGCAGGTGGGCAAAATCATCTATGTATTCAGTTTGAACTAATAAAAAAAGCATCCGAAGGGATGCTTTTTTTATGAGATACTTTTGAAAGACTACCAGTTTTCGGCTTTCTTCTTTTTGTCCAGGAAGGTCAACAAACTTTTGTTTAAATCATTAAATAAACCTTCATAGGCGGCTGGAACATCATTCATGTACTTTTTCAAGTTACCGTCTTTATCGTAGTATTCAGAAAAGTCGCTTAAGTTGGGCTTGGTTCCTTTACCGCTTTTATCTTTTAAATCTAATTCGGTTACATCAAATTTATATTTCCCGTCTTTAATGCTAACTTCAATAGTATAAATGGCATTGGAACACACATTGGTACCGCCTGCTTTACTGCAAAGAAAGTTTTCTTTAAATCCTTGGAATACTATCTTTTGATTTTCAGTGCTCTCTTTAACGGCATCGGGTCTTTTATTGTTTTCTTTTACCCATTCTAAAGTCCACTTGAAAATGTCTTTGGCAGAACCGTCAAAGGTACCTACCACAAAATCGGTTAATCCTTCTTTAGAAAACTTGAATGCAGTGTCTTGGGCAAAGCTTGAAGCCGATAGAAACACCAGTAAGAATAATGCTTTTACTTTCATTTTATAACAATTAATAATTTATTTTGGACTGGTAGCGATGACAAACTTCAACTTGTTCTTCACTCCTATTTGCAGCACATCTACCAAGTCTTGCACTTGCATGGTAGCCGGAATTCGAATGATTACGGTTAAGTCTTTGGCAGGGTTCATTTTAGACATCAACTTGGCTTCTAATTGGTCAAAGCCCACTTCTTCTTTATCAACATAGAACCGCTTCTCTTCGGTAACGGAGAGTGTTATAAGTTGCTTGTTGGTCTTTTCATTGGTTTTGGATTTTGGCAAGGTCATTCTAATCACGTTAGGATTGGCCAAAGTCGAAATGATTAAGAAAAACAACAACAAGAAGAACATAATGTCGCTCAACGAAGAAGTAGCGACTTCTGCATGAAATCGTTTATTTCGTTTTATTGCCATTTGGTCTTTGAATTATATTGATGAATTCTAAAACTTGTTTCTGAATGGATAAGGAAAAGGCATCGATTTTACCATTGAATAAATGGTAGGCACTGTAGGCTATGATCCCTACTATAAGTCCGGCCCCACTACTGATCATTTTCTCGTATAATCCTCCAGAAATATTCCCGATACTAATATCTTCCGTTACCGAGATACTATAGAAAATTTTGATAACTCCTGAAATGGTTCCGATAAAACCAAGCGTAGGTGCAATACCGGCAACAAGCCCTAACTGCCCTAATCTTTTTTCCATGTAACCAATTTCGATATTCGCAGCACGCTCCATATTAGATTCGATTTCGTTGATGTGTCTACCGATGGTCAGCACCCCTTCTTTAATGATAGTTCCTTGTGCATTACCACTTCGTTCAGCACTGGCTACCGCCATATCAATATTGGCGTTCAGCAGATGATTGCGCACGTCAGACATCAAATGGTTATCAATTTTGGCCGCTTTATGAATGTATAGAAAGCGTTCAATGATTACATAGAGCGTATAGAACAATAAGATGGCGATTGGAATTAGAAAAATACCTCCTTTTAAAATAAATTCTAAAACCGAGACCTCATTTGTCAGCGCAGGATTGGTTGGCGCTGCAGCCGGAATAGCTTGTGCTAAAGTGTCAACTTGTAACTGTAAAAACGTGCTTATCATATTTATTTATTTATTTGACTAGATATTCTGAAAATAATTTCAATTTTGTATCAACGAATACGTCCCACAATATAAACGAAAAAAAACGTATAAAAGTATTAGTAACGGTTAATTTTTTCCGAAAATTATGAACTACAACGAAACGCTGGAATGGATATTTAACAAACTACCGATGTACCAAACACAAGGGGCAACGGCCTATAGAAAGGACATTACTAATACTGTTTTGCTGGCCAATCACTTAGGCAATCCCGAGCGTCATTTGAAATGTATTCATGTCGCGGGAACTAATGGCAAAGGCTCCACGTCTCACTTGCTGGCCTCGGCATTGCAAGAAGCTGGATATAACGTAGGCTTGTATACTTCACCCCATTTAAAAGATTATCGGGAACGTATTAAGATTAATGGAACGCCTATTTCTGAGGAGTATATCTGTGCCTTCATCGATCAAAACAAAGCTTTTTTTGAAGCCACCGACATGAGTTTTTTTGAAATGAGTGTAGGCTTGGCATTTGACTATTTTGTAAAAGAGCAAACGGACGTCAACATTATTGAGGTGGGTATGGGAGGTCGACTGGATGCTACCAACATCATTAGCCCGATGATTTCGGTCATTACTAATATCGGACTGGATCATACTCAATTTTTGGGAAACACCCTTGAAGCCATTGCTTATGAAAAAGCGGGCATTATCAAACTCAATATCCCCGTTGTCGTTGGAGAGTACCTACCCGAAACCAAGCCCGTCTTTGAAACCAAAGCCGAAGGCACAAAATCTGCCCTATACTTTGCGTCAGATTTGGTCCACTTAGACTATCCAAGTGCACTACTTGGTGATTACCAATACCACAACAAGAAAACGGTCGTACAAACGTTAAACGTCTTAAATGAAAGGGAATTGCTAAGGGTTTCGGAGGGAGCCATTAAAAAAGGCTTCTTGAACGTGATTGAAAACACGGGACTACAAGGCAGGTGGCAGCAACTGGGAAGCTATCCTAAGGTAATCTGTGACACGGCGCATAATGCCCATGGTCTTAGCATTGTTTTGCCACAGTTGCAAAAGGAAGCTTTCGACCAATTACACATCGTCTTAGGGGTTGTCAATGACAAAAACTTGGAAGAAATATTGCCTTTGTTTCCAAAAAATGCACATTATTATTTTTGCAGTCCTAATAGTTCTCGTGGACTGGCTACCGAAATTTTAAAAGAAAAAGCGGCAGAATTTGGACTTAAGGGTGAAACATATCTTTCAGTATCAAATGCTTATCAAAACGCTAGAATAAATGCTAGTGCGAATGACTTGATATATGTTGGAGGGAGCACTTTTGTGGTTGCAGAAATTTTATAATTTTTTTTCATTTTAATTTGCAGAATCAAAAAAGTAGTCTATATTTGCACTCGCAATCAAGCGCAAGACGGGCGATTAGCTCAGTTGGTTCAGAGCATCTCGTTTACACCGAGAGGGTCGGGGGTTCGAATCCCTCATCGCCCACAAAGAAAACCGAAACATTTGTTTCGGTTTTTTTTATGGTTAAAGGTGTCGAAAGTTTACTTTCGTAAAGCTTTAATCATAAAAAAAATAAACTTGTTGAAAACAAGTTTGGTTTTCTTTGTTCAGGGCTCCCTAGAACGGGCTCAACGTAGTTAATCCCGAATACACCGTAGGAGCTAAAGCTCAAAATACCTGATTCCCACTGGACACCCCAAAAGGGCTCAGCGTAGCTAATCCCATACATTCTTGAAAACAAGTTTGGTTTTCTTTGTCCCAGGACACCCCAAAAAGGGCTCAGCGTAGCTAATCCCAAATCACACCAAAAGAACTACACCTCAAACTAGAAAGTACTTAAAATAAAAAAGGGCGCCGAAGCGCCCTTTTAAAAAATAAGAGAATTGAAATTATCTTTTGATTAACTTCTTAACGATAGTCTCGCTAGTAGCTTGATTAACGAATTGTACAAAGTAAATTCCGCTAGCCAAATCAGCAATATTTTCAGTTACTGTATTGATTCCTTCTGTTAC
>CANFZC010000118.1 GCA_947451475.1 Flavobacteriaceae bacterium
CATCTGGCCCGAAATAACCGTTTTTGAACTAAAAAAAGGGAATATTGTAGCATAATTAGTTAAAAATGCTACATTTGTGGTTTAATGTTACTTTTTAATCGAGTAAAGAAAGTAAAAACGTTTTGGTTTTATGTCAAAATTTGGAGAATTAATCAATGCTCAAGTACCTGTGTTAATTGACTTTTACACAGAATGGAACGAATCTTCTGTTTCCATGCACCCTGTTATCAGAGATGTAGCCGCTGCATTAGGAGATAGAGCAAAAGTTATAAAAATAGATGTAGATAAAAATCAAGAACTGGCCGATGCTCTCCGCATTAAAGGTCTGCCAACCTTGATGATCTACAAAGAAGGGCAAATGGTGTGGAGACAATCGGGTGAATTAGACGCCAATACAATTATCGCTCTAGTTCAAGAACAAATCTAATATTTTAATTTAGGATATAAAAAAAAGACGAACCAATATGGTTCGTCTTTTTTTTATACAAAACACCTTTGGAATTTTTAAATTTCAATACTAAATCAAATCTCTATTGCTTCACAGTGCAATCCTTTTTCTTTTAAATAAGCTAAGGTTTTTGGTAATACAAACTGTAGGTGCTCTTTAGCCTTGACACTATCATGAAATACTACTATGCTCCCTTCTGCTATATTATTCAATACATTGGACAAACACTGCTCTGAAGATATTCCTTGGTCATAATCCATACTAATAACATCCCACATGATTATCTTGTAACCTAATTTACGAAGTGCTTTTGCCTGAGAGTTTTTTATCTTCCCATAAGGAGGTCTGAATAGTTCTAAGTTGTTTTCAATCATTGAATAGCTTGAGTTGTACACTGAACATTTTTTTATATTTTCAATATAGTTGTCATTGGAAGTATTCCAACCCTTTAAGTGATTAAAAGTGTGATTTCCAATGGCATGTCCCTCTGATATCAAACGATCAAAAATCTTCGGGTATTTCTCAATATTCTGACCAATACAAAAGAAAGTGGCTTTAGCATTATAAAGTTTGAGTTGTTCCAACACCCATTCTGTAATCTCAGGCGTAGGACCATCATCAAAAGTTAAGAATACTTTATTTTCACAATTAGGAATATCCCAAATATACTTTGGAAATAACAACTTAACTATCCGATTTGTCTTTATCCAAAAGTTCATAGTCTAGATATAAAAAATGTGCCAATTTTAATTTTTATCCAGTCATAATCGACTAAGTGAATTAATTGGCACATTTTAAAATTTTAAAATTAATCTATTCCATTTCTCTTCCAAAACGAGCTAGTCTTTTATTATAGGAATTAAATATTTCTTTATTCTTATTATAAAATTCTACGTCATTATGATCTTTCATTACAAGTAATAAACTTCTATAACGCTCAATGTCAGTAATAATATCTGTAGTTATACCATTTTGAATGGAAGGTTGTATGTTTGAGAAGTATAGTAAACTTTGTTTGTACTTGGTCATCAAGCGTTCTAAAATTTCACGAGCTTTTGTTTTCTCACCTATCTCATAGTAACCAGCAGCAAATGGTTCAACCATAGTGTAGTATCCATAATAATCCATTGGCATTTTGGTTAAGGCAGCATCTATGATTTTCTTGGCTTTGTCTTTCTTACCTTCATTAATTAACTGTTCCATTAAACGGGCCATATTAGTACGATATGAAATGCTGTTTTTGCGAGTTTCAGGGTCATGGTATATAGTAGTTAAATCACCATTGCCCCAATCCCATTTGTTAACCAAATTATACATTTTATCACTATCAATATCACCCATATCGTATGGGTTTTCTTTGTCGATAGGTGTTTTAACAGGTACTAATTTATAAACTAATCCGTCTAACTGTAGATAATCTTTCATCCAAAGGTAATCGTCATCTCCAAAACTTCCTCCAGTAAAATAAATAGGTCGTTTCCAATTGTTATTGGCTAATACATCCAACATCATTAAACGGTTTTTATACATTGCACTTCCTTTAATGTCTAAATCAATAAAAGGAACAATTGAGTCATAAAATGCGGGGCTGACTACCTTATTCTTAATAATAGCTTCCTTATTTACAGGAATTCTAATCTTATTAGTAGGATAGAAATGGATCGTCTGGCCATTTTGCATTTCTATTGTTGATTTCGGAAGTTTAATAAAATCAATAAATCCTTTTAGCATCCAACGCGCATCGGTCTTCGGAATATGGGCTACATAATCCAATTTGTCTCCCACATATTCATCATGGGTAAACGAAATTGGTAAACCATCGGCCTTATATGTTTTAAACTTCATTTGATCAATATACCAATCAGTCATAAATAAACTAGTATTTACGATTTTGATATCAGTTCTAAAACCTTCAATTTCTTGAGCATACCATAATGGAAAAGTGTCATTATCACCAATGGTAAATAAAATAGCATTTGGTTCACAGGAGTCTAAATAATTTTTAGCCATTGCAATTGCTGTATAACGATTAGCTCTGCTGTGGTCATCCCAGTTTTGGGATGCCATTAAAATAGGTGCCGCAACCAAACATGCTCCAATAACAATTGGCCCAACCAATTTTGATTTTGCATAATCGCTTACAATCTCATAAATGGCATACACCCCAAATCCGATCCATATTGCAAATACATAGAAAGACCCAACCAAGGCATAATCTCTTTCTCTGGGTTCAAATGGCCTTTCATTTAAATATATTTTCAAGGCTAACCCGGTAAATAAAAAAAGTGCTAATAGAACGTAAAAACTTTTCAAATCCCTCTGTGCATGATACATCAATCCAATTAGGCCAATTATAAATGGCAAGAAGTAATACACGTTTCGTCCTTTATTATTCTTAATATCATCAGGAAGGTTTTCTTGAGTACCTTTGCCTAGGTGTATTTCATCGATAAACTTAATGCCACTTATCCAATTGCCATCTAGATTATCATATTTTCCTTGAACATCATTTTGTCTACCAACGAAATTCCACAATAAGTAACGGCCATACATATAACCAAATTGGTATTCTACCATGAAACTAATATTGTCCCACAAAGATGGTTTTTCAACGGTAATATAATCACTGTATTTTTTTAAGAAAGAAACATAATCTTCGTTGTCGACTTTTTTCTGAGCATAGGCCGTTTTAAAATCATTGATGTTTTTTTGAATTTCTCCTTTTAATTGCCCCGTTGCTTGTGCCACTTGTTCTTCGCTCAGACTGTCAATATTAACACCATATTGAACTAAGTCTTCCTCATACGGGTATTCTTCGTTTAGTTTAAACTTAGGTACACCTGTAAATTGGATGTAGTTCTCTATATGATCAGTGCTCCAAAGCCTAGGAAGAAGAGCCTTTTGATTGTCATCTGTGTTTTGTTCGGCGTTTTTATAATTGTTGACAATCACATATTTACCCGTTCGATAATCTCGTTCATAATTTGGCGCTTTGTCCAAGTAGGGCTGGTCTTTATCTAGCCCAGCAAAACTGTCGGTATATTGAGGACCATAAAATAACGGATTTACGCCATATTGTTCTCGGTTGTAATAAGCCAAGACCTCTGCCGCATCAGAAGGTTTGTTTTCGTTAATTACCACATTGGCATTAGCACGTATCGGAAGCATCATCCAGGTAGAAAACCCAATCAATACAAATAGATTGCATAGTAATATGGTATTAAATAAAGGATGTCCTTTTTCACGCGTGTATTTTAATCCAAAATAGAAAAATGCAATGATTAATAAAGTGGCAAAGATGGTCCCAGAATCAAAAGGCAAACCAACACTGTTTACCATAAAGATTTCCATTTTACCAAAAAAGGCAAGAGTATAGGGTAAAAGTAATTTGAAAATAAATAATAAGACAGCTACGATAATAATGTTAGCCAGTATAAAATTTTTAATGGTAACTTTTTTATAGTTCTTAAAGAAATATAAAAACCCAATTGCAGGGATAGTCAAAAGTGCCATAAAATGAACTCCAAATGAAAGACCAACAATTAGTGAGATTAGTAGTAGCCACTTATTCCCTTTTGGCGTATGCATATCTTGTTCCCATCGCAAACCTAGCCAGAATAGTAGCGCAATAAATAAAGTTGCCATCGCATAAACTTCTGCTTCTACCGCATTAAACCAAAAACTGTCCGAGAAAGTAAAGGCTAATGAGCCTACAAATGAACTGCCTAAGATAACAATGGCTTTATTTTTGTCAATGTCTGTATATCCGGAGATGATTTTCCGCAATAAGATAGAAGAGGACCAAAACATAAATAATATCGTAAAAGCGCTTGAAAATACCGACATCATATTCACCATCAAAGCAACAGTTTCTTTACTAGAGGCAAAAGTGGCAAAGAAAGCACCTAAAAGTTGGAATAATGGAGCTCCTGGTGGATGGCCTACTTCAAGCTTAGCAGCTGTTGCTATGTACTCACCACAATCCCAAAAACTCATGGTGGGTTCAACAGTTAAAGAATAGGTTAGTAAGGCAATTGTAAATGTCGTCCATCCAATGATGTTATTCCATTTATTGAAGTTAAAATTCATCATATAAGTATGAAATGAAAAGGTTTTGTTTTGATGATACAAAGAAACTATTTTTTTAACGCAATTAAACCCGCATTAACAAATTTTTCTCAAATAGGTAACGAATTAAATATAAGTTTATTATCAATGTCTAAATAAAACTTTTAGGTGTAGTTTTAAATTTTTCTACTAATTGTTTGTGTAAAATAAAATTTGTTCTAAATTTGCACTCGCATTCAGCAAAACGGACGATTCATGGAACTCCGCTGATGATAGTGCTTCGTGAAATAATGCTGGTCTATGGTGTAATGGTAACACAACTGTTTTTGGTGCAGTCTTTCTAGGTTCGAGTCCTAGTAGACCAACAAAAAAAGCCTCTCAA
>CANFZC010000119.1 GCA_947451475.1 Flavobacteriaceae bacterium
AATGAAGATTCAACAACTACTACTAAACAATATAAAGGAAACCCAAAACATATTAACTAATGTTGGGTTTGATTCTGAAAAAGCAAACTTAGTATTGGCTTTCGGACAACGAACGCTCTTGGACGATGTAAAACCCTATGCTACATTGAAGACGTTGTATCCTAATGCGCAAATTGTCTTATGTTCATCTTCAGGACAAATTTCTGATCAAGTGTTAATTGAAAATAATATTGTAGTCACATCAATTGCATTTGATAAAACTCCAATAAAATGTACGGAGATTGATATCTTAAATAATGATAGTATAGATGATTTAGGTCAACAAGTAAAGCAAACTTTGTTTTCTGAAGATTTGAAATCCATACTGGTACTTTCTGAAGGAAGTCATGTTAATGGTACTGAACTTATTAATGAGTTAAAAAGACAAACAAATTCCTCTATTCCTATTTTTGGTGGATTAGCAGGAGATGAGTTTAATTTTGAAAAAACAATTGTAGGTTTGAATGCAGATGCTACGTCTGGTAAAATTGTTGCCGTTGGGTTTTATGGCGACCACCTTCATTTTGGATACGGTTCAGAAGGCGGTTGGGGGGATTTTGGACCAGAACGAGAAGTAACCCTTTCTAATAAAAATGTCTTGTATAAAATTGGCGATCGCTATGCACTTGATTTATATAAAGAGTACTTAGGTAAATATGCTGATGAGTTGCCAGGTTCATCTTTATATTTTCCACTTTCCATGAAAGAGACTTCTGGGTCTATGCCTGTTGTAAGGACCATATTAGCTATTGATGAAGAAAATAAGTCTATGACTTTTGCAGGTAATATACCAGAGGGATCATATGTGAGATTGATGAAAGGAAATATTGATAAATTAATAGATGCTGCTTCAACAGCTGCATATAAAATTAGAAAGGCATTAGATAATCAGCCTCAATTAGCCATTTTGGTGAGCTGTGTAGGACGACGTATTGTCTTAGATGATAGAGTTGAGGAAGAGTTAGAAGTTATTAAAGATATTTTTGGAGAGAGTACCATATTATGTGGGTTTTATTCTTATGGAGAAATATCGCCATTGTTGCATAATGTAGCTTGCGAACTCCATAATCAAACGATGACAATTACAACGATGTTTGAAGATTGAGTTTTATGGATAAAAAATCAATTCATCGGCATTTAAATCGCCAAATAGACAAATATCTATCGGAAGGCTCCTTGCAAAACACGCCAGATTTAATTGCTTTTATTGATGTTATCAATCAAACGTATTTAAATTATGAGAAAGATGCTGAGCTGTTTGAGCAGTCAGCTAGTTTGAATGATAAGGAATACTTTGAAATAAATCAACGGCTTAAAGATGAATTGGCAAAAAAGGAGCTGTTTCAATTCAAGTTGATAGAAGCCATTAGACAGCTTACTCAAAATGATAAAAAATTGCATGTGGAATCCAATGTGTTGGATTTAATAGATATCCTAAATAAAGAAATTGAAATAAAAAAGGACTACCAGGAGCAATTAAATCAAGCCAAAATAAATGCTGAGTTAGCCAATGAAGCTAAAACTGAATTCTTGTCGATCATGAGTCATGAAATCAGAACTCCATTAAATGCGATAATTGGTTTAATTTATATTATGGAAAAAGAAAACTCTTTGGAGAGTTTTCACGAAAATATTGATGTATTAAAACTGTCTGCACAGAACTTATTTTTATTAATAAACGATATTCTGGATTTTAATAAAATAGAGGCGGGTAAAGTAGATCTTGAGAAAACGCCGTTTGATTTTAAAAATTTAGTGCAACAAATTGCAAGATCATTGCAGGCTAGAGCTTCTGAGAACATGAACGTAATAGAAGTTATTGTAGATGAGGATTTTGAAACTCATTTGGTCAGTGATCCATTGCGAATCAATCAAATCATTACCAATTTAGTTTCAAATGCGATTAAATTTACGCAGGATGGTATTATAAAAATTAAGTTAAGTCAAATTGCGGTAGTTGATAATTATTCGACTTTTAAAGTTGAAATTATAGATACAGGTATTGGAATTGATAGAAAAAAATTCCAAACGATATTTCAAAAATTTGCACAAGCTGAAACTAAAACTTCTAGACAGTTTGGAGGTACTGGATTAGGATTGGTGATTACTAAAAAACTATTAAACTTACTGGACTCCGATATTGAATTTGATAGTGAAATTGGTAAAGGGACTAATTTTTATTTTACGCTCCGAATTCAAATTGGTAATAAGTCACATGATCATGAAGCTTATGAGTTATTGCATTCGCAATCGGAAGTAAATTTACATGGCTTGAAGGTTTTATTGGTAGAGGATAATTTGATAAATATAAAAATTGCCCAAAAAATCATGGGGCATTGGGGTGTAGATGTAGATGTAGCAGAAAATGGAAAAATTGGGGTTGAGAAATACCATCAAAATGACTATGATGTAATTTTAATGGACTTATCAATGCCTATAATGGATGGTTATGAAGCTACTACAATAATTAGAACCGAGGATAAATTGATTCCTATTGTTGCGTTAACTGCATCAGCATCTTTCGGTTATTTAGATAGAGCATTACAAATAGGAATCAATGAATATATTATTAAACCGTTTAATCCTAAAGAGCTTAATATGAAGCTCAGAAAATATTATACTAATAGATAGCCATAGAATTGCTTGTTGTGTAAAATTGCAGGATCACTTTTCTTGGCACAACATTTGAATTAGGTTGAAAAAAGTAAATCGATTTGCGACCATTTTTTAAAATTCTATCTTACATAAAACGAATTAGTTTATATTTCTTTTTATTTATAATCTTTTATGGTATAGCGGCCTATTTATTCTCAAAAATTACCGTTAATTCAGAAGCAGACTCAAGTTTTAAAGATGTAATTATTTATATTAAGACTAATGGAGTTCATACTGATATAGTAGTTCCTCTAAAGAATGAAATAAAGGATTGGACTAAAGTAATTGAAATTGAGAATACTAAAGGGAAAGACACTAATGTTGCTTTTGTTGCATTCGGTTGGGGTGATAAAGGATTTTATCTTAATACCCCTAGATGGTCTGATTTAAAATATAGCACAGCATTCAATGCAGCTTTTGGATTAGGTGATTCTGCAATTCATGCTACTTTTTTCAAAACGATTAATGAAAATAAAGATTGTGTTTCGATTGCAATCTCAAAAGCAAACTATAAAAAACTTATCGAATATTTAGAGGATAGTTTTCTACTGGATTCAAATAAGAATACAATTTTTATTTCGGGTACAACTTATGGTTTGAATGATAGTTTTTATGAAGCTAAAGGGAAATATAGTTTGTTTCATACTTGTAATACTTGGGCCAATAATGCTTTGAAAAGTGCTAATTTGAAAGCAGCTTTATGGACTGTAACCGACACAGGGATTTTCTGTCATTACCAATGAATTTATTGTCAAAAACATTATTGATAACTTTGATAAATATCATTTCTAAAATCCTTCCAATTCCACTATATTAGCACAAAATCGATAGTTTTATAATAGTGGAACAAAATCAATATACTGAAGATAATATTCGCTCACTCGATTGGAAGGAGCATATCCGTATGCGTCCTGGAATGTATATCGGAAAACTGGGTGATGGTTCTTCTCCTGATGACGGAATTTACATTCTTCTAAAAGAAGTCATAGACAATTGTATCGATGAATTTGTGATGGGTGCCGGAAAAGTAATTGAAGTTACTATTAAGGACAAAATGGTAACCGTTCGTGATTATGGTCGTGGAATTCCTTTAGGGAAAGTGGTAGATGTAGTGTCGAAAATGAATACCGGAGGTAAATACGATTCAAAAGCCTTTAAGAAGTCGGTTGGTTTGAATGGAGTAGGGACAAAAGCAGTAAATGCATTATCTAATTTCTTTAGAGTTGAATCGGTTCGAGATAACCAGCAAAAAGCGGCAGAATTTTCGGCTGGTAATTTGACAGTAGAAGAGGATGTTGTAGAATCTACTAAACGCAAAGGGACTAAGGTAGCTTTCATAGCCGATGAAGCAATATTTAAAAATTATAAGTACCGCAATGAGTATGTGATTCGCATGCTTAAAAATTATTGTTATCTAAATACAGGACTGACCATATACTACAATGGCGAAAAGTTTTATTCTGATAATGGATTAAAAGATTTGCTGGAAGAAACTATAACGGAAGAGGATATGCAATATCCTATCATTCACCTCTTAGGGGATGATATCGAAGTAGCTTTAACCCACAGTAAGTCACAATACTCTGAAGAATACCATTCATTTGTCAATGGACAGAATACTACGCAAGGAGGGACGCATTTAGGGGCGTTTCGTGAAGCGATTGTCAAGACGATCAAGGAGTTTTATAATAAACCATTTGAAGCTTCAGATATTCGTAAATCCATAGTTTCTGCCGTTTCCATAAAAGTCGAAGAACCAGTATTTGAGTCGCAAACCAAAACCAAATTAGGGTCAACTGATATTGGTCCGAAAGGTCCATCAGTACGGACTTTTGTTAATGACTTTATCAAGACTAAACTAGATAACTTTTTACATAAGAATCCGGAAGTAGCCGACTTGCTCTTGCGCAAGATTCTACAAGCGGAGCGCGAACGTAAAGAACTTTCAGGTATTCGTAAATTGGCAAAAGATCGTGCAAAGAAGGCTAGTTTGCATAACAAAAAGCTGCGGGATTGTCGTGTGCATTTGACCGATGCTAAAAATCCAAGAAGTTTAGAAAGCACTTTATTTATTACCGAGGGGGACTCTGCTTCTGGGTCAATTACTAAATCGCGTGATGTGAATACGCAGGCCGTATTTAGTTTGCGTGGTAAGCCTTTGAACTCCTATGGCATGACCAAGAAGAT
>CANFZC010000120.1 GCA_947451475.1 Flavobacteriaceae bacterium
TACTAGGCTTGCTCTCGGCACGCCTGCAATCCCTTTACTCGTTAGCATTAAAACTAAGAGCATTACCATTTGGGTCTCGGTGGAAAGGGGCACATTGTATACTTGGGCGATGAATATACTGGCGAAGGTCATGTACATCATGCTCCCATCTAAATTGAAAGAATAACCTAACGGTAACATAAAGGAAACAATCTTGTCTTTGATGCCGAAGCGTTCTAGTTCTTCGGTTAGTTTTGGGAATACCGCTTCGCTGCTGGTGGTTCCGAAGGCGATGATGAGGGGGCTTACAATTCTCTTCAGTAGTACCGTCATACTACCTCTGAGGAAGATATAGCCTACCACTAAAAGAAATACCCATAAGGAGGCGATGCCTACTAGAAAAGAGCTGAAGAATTTGGCATAGGTCACTAGTAAATCGTTTACGTCTTTGATGGCGAATACCCCTGCGATGGCTCCGAATACCCCTATAGGAGCAAACTTCATGACATAGTTGACCATCTTTAGGATGATATGAGACGTTTTATCAAGCGCATTGATTACGGGCTTGGCATTGGCTCCCACGGCCGCTGCGGCTAGACCGAAGAAGATGGAGAAGATTACGATTTGGAGTATTTCGTTGCCCGCCATGGCTTCTACAATACTTTTTGGGATGATGTGTTCGACGAAGTTTTGGGCCGAGAAGCCTTCCGTTTTCTCTGTAACTTCGGTGGCTGTGGAGAGGTCTACGTTGCCTAATTTTAGTCCGACACCCGGTTTTAGGGTATTGACCCAGAACAAGCCGATTAACAGGGACACTAAGGAAGCGGAGAAGAACCAAGCTAGGGCCTTCCCTCCTATGCGTCCGACGGCTTTGATGTCGCCCAGTTTAGCGATGCCTACTACTAGGGTGGTGAATACTAGCGGTGCGATGATCATTTGCACTAGTCGGATGAAGATGGTGGCTAGCATTTTTATTTTATCGCTGAAGCTTTTGGCCCCTTCGGGGAGGTAATTGTTATGGATTACGATCCCTAATAGCGCACCACAGATCATGGCAATAAGGATTTGAACGGTCAAATTGGATAAAATTGACTTCTTAGGCGTAGTATCGGTCATTGTTATAGTTATTGGTTGGTTTTATTTCTTAGGTGGAAGTCGGCCAACACCAGCGCGGCCATGGCTTCAACTATGGGTACGGCTCTAGGTACGACACAAGGATCGTGACGGCCTTTACCTTGTTGTGTAATCAATTCCCCTTCAGCCGTCAATACCTCTTGTTCTTGGATTAACGTGGCTACCGGTTTGAACGCCACTCTGAAGTAGATGTCCATGCCGTTAGAGATGCCCCCTTGTATGCCACCTGACAGATTCGTTTTTGTGGTACCGTCGGGGTTGTATCGATCGTTATGTTCGCTTCCTTTCATGCGGGCGCCACAGAAGCCACTGCCGAATTCGAATCCTTTTACGGCATTGATGGACAGCATGGCTTTCCCTAGTTCGGCGTGGAGCTTATCGAATACTGGTTCGCCCAACCCTATGGGCACATTTTGTATGACGCAGGTGATGGTGCCTCCTACGGTATCCCCTTGTTTTTTTATCTCTTTGATGTAGTCCTCCATTTGGGCAGCCGTCTCGGGATCGGGGCAGCGCACTGGGTTGGTTTCAGTAAGCGCGAAATCTAGCTCTTGGTAGGGCTTATTGATGAACAATTCCCCTACTGAGGACACGAAAGCGTTGATGGTTATTCCTTCTAGGACTTGTTTGGCAATAGCCCCTGCTACTACACGGCAGGCTGTTTCGCGGGCGGAGCTTCTCCCCCCACCTCTATAATCGCGGATGCCGTATTTTTGTTCGTACACATAATCGGCATGGCTGGGGCGGTAAGAATCTTTAATGTGGCTGTAGTCGTCTGACTTTTGGTTGGTATTAGGTATTAGGAAACCTATGGGAGTTCCTGTGGTTTTCCCTTCGAAGAGTCCCGATAAGAACTGTACTTCATCGGCTTCTTTTCTTTGGGTTACTATGGAAGATTGTCCTGGTTTTCTGCGTTGCATTTCGGCTTGAATGGCCTCTAGGTTGAGGGTTATCCCTGGTGGGCAACCATCAATGATACCGCCTAATGCTTCGCCGTGTGATTCTCCGAAAGTGGTGACTCTAAAAAGAGTTCCGTAGCTATTACCCGCCATACATATAGTTTTAACAAATATAGTTTTTTGCTGTAACGTAACGAAGTTTACCCCCTGAATATTTTAGTTTCCTGCGCAGACTGCGCTACTATAAACTGAAATTAAGTGGTAGTGTACCACAATAAAGCCTTAACTTTGCCGTTGTTAAGTAGTTATTTCCGTATAGCGGATTAACAGTCATTTAAAACATAAAATTAAATTCGAGAATTATGAAAAAATTATTTCTATGTACGTTGATGCTACTAGGTTTAGCATGGGGTACGCAAGCACAGGACATTTCGAAGAACGCCTTAGGATTACGATTGGGAAACAACGATGGTTTTGGAGGAGAAGTATCTTATCAAAGAGGATTGTCTAGAAACAATCGGTTGGAGCTTGATTTAGGTTTTAGAAACAGCAATGATGTGAATGCCTACAAACTGGTGGGCTTGTACCAATGGGTATGGGATATTGACCAAGGATTTAACTGGTATGCTGGTGTTGGTGGAGGAATCGGCAGTTGGAGTTATAATCACGCAGGAAGCAGTAACAGTGGTACTTTTATCTTGGCTACTGGCGACATAGGCATTGAATACAACTTTGATATCCCGTTGCAATTGTCTTTGGATTTGCATCCAGAGTTTTATTTGAACAATACAGGAGCCAATAAATTTAGAGAGAACAGTTTTGGACCCGACCTTGGTTTGGGCATCCGTTACCGTTTCCAATAGTTATTGTCTTTTTAAATACCAAATCCCGAGCGAACTGCTCGGGATTTTTTATTTGATGACAATTGGTTTTTTGGAATTGATTTTTAGTATAGTATAGGGATAGCGTGTATCTTCGTCTGAGAGGTCTATGGGAGTGTTGGCTTGCGTATCGCTGACAAAGACTTGGATTTCTGTCGGGGTTTCAAGTACTTTAGTAATCTTGATATGGTTGGTCATTTCCCTTGTAGGCCCTGCATTAAGAATCACAAACGTGCTTGCGGTGGTATCGCTCGGTTTGATTTTCTTTCTTAGGGTTTCGTCTCCGAGGAGCATGTTGATTTCTTTGGGTTCGCTAAGCACCTCATAGAATTTGATGTTGGCACCCCCATCGTTATTGACCGTTAGGACTTCGAATAAGGGTTTGCTAGCACCATTCTTTCCAGAAGAACAAGCCATTAGAAGCAACGCTATACAGCAAAGGGTGAGGGCTCTTTTTATCATCTTAGTGCGTCAGGGATTTCGATTGGTTAATGGCTTGAACGTACAGTTCTTCGTAGCGTGGCAGTATGTTTTTGATATCAAACTGTTGGGCCACATTAAGCGCCCGTGATCTGAAATCGGCTAAGGTGTTATCATCGCTTAGAATCTTTAGGGCATTGGCGGACATGCTGTCGATATCTCCTACGTCACTAAGATAGCCCGAAATACCATCGAAGTTCACTTCTGGCAGACCGCCCGAGTTGCTGGAGATAACCGGTACACTCCAGGCCATGGCCTCTAGGGCTGCTAGACCGAAGCTTTCGGTTTCAGAAGGGAGCAGAAATAAATCAGAGTAGGATAAGATTTGGTCGATCTCGTTGCTGTTGCCAAAGAAGATGACTTTATCTTGGATTCCCAATTCAGTGCACAGACGTTCGGCACGTTCCTTTTCGGGACCGTCCCCTACCATCATTAACTTGGCCGGTATCTTTTGTTGGATCTTGTAGAAGATCTTGATGATATCGGGGATGCGTTTTACTTTGCGGAAGTTGCTGATGTGCGTCACGATGCGTTCTTCTTTGCCCGCCATGACGGAGCGTTGGCAGGAGATGAGGCTTTCGTTGCGTATTTTATCCAGTTCAATAAAATTAGGAATCACATGGATCTCCTTTTTGATATTAAAGAGGTTATAGGTATCGTCTTTGAGGCTTTGGGACACCGAAGTCACGATATCGGACTTATTGATGCTAAAGCTCACGGCTGGTTTATAAAAGGGATGGTTCCCCACCAGGGTAATATCGGTCCCGTGGAGGGTGGTCACCATAGGAATGTTGATTCCTTCGTCTTTAAGCATTTGCTTGGCCATATAGCCCGCATAGGCATGAGGAATAGCATAATGCACGTGGAGCAGCTCAATCTTATAAAGCTTAACCATATCGACCAATTTACTCGAAAGGGCTAATTCGTAGGGTTGGTAATGAAACAACGGATATTCAGGGACATTCACTTCGTGGTAGTGCACATTAGAATTGAGGAGCGCTAGACGCACGGGTTGGCGGTAGGTAATGAAATGGATTTCGTGCCCGCGGTGTGCGAGTTCGAGTCCGAGTTCTGTAGCGACCACGCCACTTCCTCCAAAAGTAGGATAGCATACAATGGCTATTTTCATTGGGAATTATTTAGGAATACGAAATTAAGGAAAAAGAGTGAAGTATTAAGTATTAAGTATTAAGTATTAAGTATTAAGACGAAGGGGTTATGAGTTATGAGTTATGAGTTATGAGTGAATTTTTGAGTAACGAGAAGGTTTAGGAATTCTAAGTACATTCCATTCTTTTTGCTTGACCAAAAAGAACCAAAAAGTCAAGCCTCATTTTTAGCCCCTGTTGGAAAAGTATTAAGTATTAAGAATTAAGTATTAAGACAATTTGGTTTAAGGGTTCTGGGTCCTCGCCTTCGCGAGAATGACAAATAATGGAACGTGTTTATGGAGCTGCGCTCCACTCTTCGGAGTGCTCTCCTTCTCCCGACGCTCAAA
>CANFZC010000121.1 GCA_947451475.1 Flavobacteriaceae bacterium
ATAATGCTGGAGCATATTGTGAATAATCATCAATGGTGATTTTATTATCAATGTCTTCTGTTACCTCGTCCCGTATCCCCAGATTTATTCCTTTTAAACCATCACTTTCAAGGCCAATAACCCCATAACCAATTAATGCTGTTGGAATAATTAACTGTTTGTATTTAAACTTTAAATTTTCTTTTTTATCAATAGAAAGACTATCTTTTTTCACTATTTCCTGAGCATTCAAGGAGTAGGATAAGAAAATTAACAAAACTATTTTTAAATTAATCTGCTGTTTCACCCGATGTTATTATTTCGTTATCAATATTTACTCCTCCTTCATACCTAGGATTTACTATATTGTTGAATATAGAACCAAAAGTATAGCGTATTCCAACTTGCAAAGAATAACTGTAATTGGACAATGATTCTCTCTGATGCAATATAATTTGCTCAGGTGTAAGGCTTTGAGAGCTTAATGAAAGTTGATTGTTAATCAACGAGGCATTTGCTGTTACATTAAAAAACAAACCTTTGGCAACTCTAAAATTAGCTTGATTAACTAAATCCAATCGATATGCTTTAGTATGGTTTATGTAATCTGAACCGGTAAGAGTTGAAGAAATATTTCCCCATCCCGTAATATGAGTATACGTTATATCTACAATTTGATTCAATAAAAATTCGCTGGTTTTATCAAAGACAGTTTTTTCAATGTAAGAGTTATGTAGTGGTTGCAACCTGTATTTAAAAGTAAACAAATCATTTACCGATTGAGAATAAGGAAAAACATCATATTCTATTCCGGAAGCAAATGAGAATTGCGCTTTTACATTACTATATGTAGAAGCATAAAAAGCGGGTTCTAAACCCCAACTCCAATGGTCATTAATACTTTTTACAACCAGTCCTTTTAGATTTTTTATAACCGTTTTACCGGCAAAACTGTACTTTGTGGTCTCGTAACTATTGCTGCCATAATTTATTCCTGCCGTTAATCGTGTTTTCCATTTGTCAGTGATACGTGCAGCACTAAATGAGCCATCACCGGATAGTATTTCAGAAACTTTATCACCACTTAAAAAAGTGTTTAAACTAGCTGTATAAACCCAATTTTTATATTTATCGATACTTTGTTCTACTAATTTAGTTTTATCGGTATAATCAAAAGCCATGTATTTTTGTTGCCCATTGGATGCCAAATAGGGCATTAATCCCATGGTAATAACATTAGTCAGTTCATCACGATTTTCACGATTACTGTTTTCTACTTTGGCTACATATTGGAGTGTATCGTTTTTATTTTCAAATTTTTCATGGCCTATAAAGCGAACACTGTATTTTGCCCCTCCAGAAGCGGTTGGCTGTGAATTAATTATAATTTGAACTTGCGATAGTTTTTGATCACGAACATAGTCAATATACCATAGTTTTACCTTGATATAATTTTCGCTATCCGAAGCTCCATCTAAATAAACACGCAAATAATTATTCTTTGGAATAGTATCGTTTTCTTGAGAAAACATAGTAGAAAATGTACCTAAAAGCAATAATGTAAACAAGCTTATTTTTTTCATTGGATTGGTTTTGATTAATAGATTAAAAAAAAGGGCAATCAGTTCAATTAATTGCCCAGTAACTAACTCAAATTATTAATCTCCTTCAACTATTTTTATAAATTTTCCAGAGGCATCAAAAAGTACGTCATAAGATTTACCATCTTTCCCTATTTCAGCTTCATAGGTAACTACATTTTTATCATCTGTAATTTTTGCAGCTTCAGTAATTTTACTTTTTGGGTAATTTGTTTTTACATATGCTAAAGCACTTGCAGGTATTTCTGCCGTTTTGATGGTTACTTCAACAGCTTTTTTATGCCCTTTTTTGTCATAAACTGCCGAAGCATCGTTACCGTTTATTTTGAATTCAGCTTCATATCCGCCATCTTCCATTCCCCATTTAGCTTTGTTACCAGGGAAATCTTTGGCAAAAGCTTCTTTTACATTTGCAGGAACAGTAATCTTTCTTGATTTTTCTTCTGTTTGAGCAAACAGAGATACGCTAAAGGCAATTGCCATTACTAAAAATACTTTTTTCATTTTTTTTAGATTTAAAAGTTAATTGTTTCTAATTTTATAGTACAAATATTAGATGTGATTCTATTTTAAATCTATGCTAAATCAAGAAAAACTAAATTAAAATAAAATGGGAATTAGTATCAACAACTAACTCCCAAATATTTTTTCTTTTAAAGAAAAATTTAAATTCATTCTTTTACAGATGTTCCATCTGATTTAAAGGCGAGGCTTTTACTTTTCAATCCCTTTTTCAAGTCAACTTCGTAAATGGTTCCGTGTTTAGCAGTTTCTGTTTTATCAGCTTCAACTATTTTCCAAGCTGCATATTTCATCTTAACATTAGATAAAACTTCTGCGGGTAAATTAGCCGCTTTGATTTCTTGTTCCGTTTCCAACCAAATACCATCTTGATTAAAATTAGCTGAAATTTTTTCGCCATTAAGCGTAAATTCTGCCTCCCATTCTTTTGGTCCTTCCTTACCCCAACTAACTTTCGTTGCCGCATTGAATTTTTTCATAAATGCATCGCTCACAGCTTTTGGAGGTGTGCCTGCAAAAGAGCAACTGTATATCAATACAATTGCTAAAATCATCATTACTTTTTTCATAATTTCATTTTTTTTAATTGTAAATTATTTTACAGTACAAACCTAAGCGTCAAATCTATTTTGATTCTATTTTAATACGGTTGCAATTGTTATTTATTCGTTAAAGTAAAACGATGTCTATTGTTCATAAACTTATATTTTAGCGACAATCCGCTAACTTCTGCTATTTCATTGGCGATAGCTAAACCTAATCCAGTGGATAAATGCGAGGTAGAATTTTTTTGAAATCGTTTAAAAAGCAATGCCATATTTAGTGATTCCTCTTTTCCTGAATTATGAATAGTTAAACTGGCAGATTTAATAAAAATAATAATACTTCCATCTTCTATATTATGTCTGATGGCATTTTGAAGTAAATTATTAATCAGGATTAAACATAAATCTGGACTCATATTAATCAAAAAATCCTCTTCAATATTTTTGAGTACAACTATTTTATTGGCTTTAATATGCTCTTCAAATAAAATCAATGAATTATCAATAATCTTTTCCACAGAAACTTTTTCAGTAGTTTTAAATTGTCTATTCTCTATCTTAGTAAGTAATAATAGGGATTGGTTTAAACGTATTAATTTAGAACAGGCATCATCAATAGCTACTATTAGCTCAATCTCATTTCCTTTTAAATTTTCTGATTGAATAAGTAAATCAATTTTAGATTTTATTACTGCCAATGGTGTTTGTATTTCGTGAGAAGCATTTTCGGTAAACTTCTTTTGACCATTATAATCTACTATCATTTTTTCCATCATGGCAGTAAGAGAGCTATTTAATTCGTTAAACTCTTTTACGGAGGTTGTATTAAATACCGGAACCTCATTATCGCTAGCACGAAAGATTTTTAAATTGTGAATGGTCTTATAAAAAGGTTTCCATAATGTTTTTGAAACCCAAAAATTGATAAGCATAGAAATCAAGAACAAAAAAAACAAAATAAAAAATAATAAATAGATAATCCCTTCAATCAGTTCGTCAAATTCTAACGTACTGCGCCAAATTTTTATTTGATAATTGATATTGCCAACCGTAACAATGGAAGTTATCATTCTATTAGCCGCCAACTCATTCTCTTCTTTATCTATAATTAATGTGTCAGAGAAAATAGTTTTTGCGCCATTTTTAAAATGTGCTTTTGTTACTTTCTCAATTTGGGCTTCCTTACTTTTAATTATAAGTTTTAATGGAATAGTATCATTATTTTTCAAATAATGTTCTACAACAATTTTTCTATTAAGTAATAGTTCATTATTACTATCCTTAACTTCTCTTGTAATGACATAATAACAAATTAGCCCAGATAGAATTAATATCGGAATACTAAAAAACAAATAATACAAACTGGTTTTCGCAAGTAATTTCATTCTTGTGTTTTAAAATTATAACCTATTCCATAAATGGTTTTCAGATAATCTTCGCATTTTTTTTCCAGTAACTTTTTTCGTAGATTTTTTACATGATTGTATATAAAATCAAAATTATCCAACCTATCGGCATTATCTCCCCATAGATGCTCCGCTAATGCATTTTTACTAACAACACGGTTTTTATTGGCTATAAAATAAAGTAACAAATCGTATTCTTTAGAGGTCAATATCACTGCTTTATTATGCACAAAAACACTTCTTTCAACTGGAAGAATTTTAATTTCATTGACAATAATTTCTAAATTACCATCAAAACTTTTTCGTCTAATTAAGGCTTTTATTCTAGAGTTGAGTTCTGATAAATGAAATGGCTTTGGCAAATAATCATCGGCACCAAGATCCAAACCATAAATCTTATCATCAAGCGAATTTTTTGCCGAAATGATAATAATTCCGGCTTTTGATTTATTTAGTTTTATTTCTTTGATTAAATCCAATCCCGAACCGTTAGGCAAAGTGATATCTACTAAAATACAATCATAATCATAAATCGCTATTTTCTGCTCTGCTTTACCATAATCAGAAGCAACTTCAACAACATTACCTTCCATTTCAAAGAATTGTTGGATACTTTTTTGCAATTCCAATTCGTCTTCGATTAATAATATTTTCATAGTGGGTAAAGTAAGTATTAATACAAATCTACAGTAAATTATATAATCGTATTTATTGAACTACAAACCGCAAAACTTTAGATTTTGTAGCATTAGAAACTTTACAAAAGTAAACTCCTGATTTCAAATCAGTCATGGTAATAAAAC
>CANFZC010000122.1 GCA_947451475.1 Flavobacteriaceae bacterium
ATGTCGCTGCCTTTTTTTAGAAACCCTATCCTAACGGATAGGGTTTTTTGTTTTATATGGTTTTGATAAATCAAAACTACCTGAAGCCCACTGGGCTTCCTCCTCTTAATATCAAACGTCTTAATCTCACCCGAGGCGTAGCCGAACGGAGCGAAGCTAAATCGTTTTTTAGACCCGAGCAAAGTGAATTGGCAAGTAATCCCGATCCTAAAGTGCAGCTTTGCTTATTTATGCAGCTAGGCGACGCCTTCAGCAGGCTATTGATTACTGCTGCAAGAGGTTTTGAACTGCCTCTACAGTGGTTAAATGATAGCCCGATTTGGCTTTTTCAAATACTTGTTTGGCCCATAGTGTTCCTTCAGGGGTTTTGATCATTGTTTTGTAGAGTGTTAGCAAGGAGCCTGTTCTGCTTGTTGCAATCATAAAGTGTTCAATGGTGGGATAGGCAACCAAGTAATGCTGTTTAATAGCGATTACAAACCATTGACGTTTGATGACAAAATTACCTTGATCAGTAAAGTGGAATTCGTGGTCTATTGCTTCCATTTCTTGTACGGTTAAATCATTGGGTAGATAATCTATAAAATGTTGCTTCTCATTGGTAGATTTAATTTTTAGACTTAAACCTTTTATGCCTGTTTGTCTCCATGTTTTTTGAATATGATCGATAGCGTCAAAATCATCTGAGGTTGATGTAATAATGTTGGAAGGAATACCAGGTTTATATATCCATTCATCTAGCTTGATTTTGGAGGCTAAATCTTTATCGTCTTTAACTAGATGCTCCTTGAAGTAGGTTACAAAATCTTCGGTAGTAATAGATTGAAATGCATGTGCTTTAAAGTATTCGGTTAGGAAGGTGTCAAACTTCTTTCTTCCTATAGCTGCTTCAATGGTTTGTAGAAAGGCATATCCTTTTTCATAAGGAATATCACTTAAGCCATCATCTGGATTGCGGCCTTTGGTGCTCACTTTTAAACGGGTATCTGGATGCGTAACGCCTAGTTCAGCTATGTTGTCATACAGTACTTTTCGGCTTAAAACGTCTTGCATCTTGGCTTCTTTTGTGCCAAATACAGCTTCCCCTATGCGGTGTTCTACATAGGTGGTGAATCCTTCATTGAGCCAAATGTCATCCCAAGTGGCATTGGTCACTAAGTTGCCACTCCAACTGTGTCCGAGTTCATGAGCTAGGAGACTCGTTAAGGAACGGTCTCCCGCAATTACCCCAGGAGTTAGAAACGTTAGGTTTGGGTTTTCCATTCCGCCGTAAGGAAAACTTGGAGGTAATACCAATACATCATAGCGTCCCCAGCGGTAGGGTCCAAAGAGTTTCTCAGCGGCAGTGACCATTGTGCCTAATGCACCAAATTCCCATTTTGCTTTAGAAATTACCGAGGGTTCTGCAAAGACTCCTGTTCGACGATCTATAGCTTGAAATTGTAGGTCGCCAACAGCAATAGCCATTAAATAGGCAGGAATAGGTTTATCTTGGTTAAACGTATAAACACCAGTGTTGTTTCGCTGAGTGGGATTGGAAGCGCTCATTAAAGCGATTAAATTAGCAGGCACCTGTACTTTGGCAGTATAAGTAAATCGTATGCCGGGTGAATCTTGACATGGAATCCATGTACGCGTCCAAATACTTTCTCCTTGAGAAAATAAGAAAGGATTCTTCTTGTCGGCGGTTTGTTCAGGTTTGAGCCATTGAAGTGCTACAGCGTTCTTGTTGGTGTTGTAATAGATGTTTACTTTAGTAGTGTTTGGTTGGATCTTGATATGAAGCGCTTTACCGTGGAATTCAATTTCTTTTCCTAAACTAAAAGAGGTTGCAGTTTCGGCACCACCTAGTGTAACTTTTGTGATGTTTAAGGTGTTTTCATCAAAAATAATTTCCTTTCCTTTGGAGGTATTTTCTATGGTCCAGCTTGCTTTTCCTGTAATGGTTTTGGATTCAAAATCGACTTTGATATCTAAATCTAAATGTTTGGCTACGGCTAGGTCTGGATGTGCGAATGAATGACTGTCTTGAACATAATGGGTATGTGTAAATGTTTCTTTGTTTTTACAGCTAGCTAGCATTATAAGAAATACAAGAGGTAGTAGTTTATTCATTATAATAGGTTTAATTTTCAATGTAAATTAAATAAAAAAATCCCGTTATGAATCATCAAAACGGGATTTTGTATAGTGTTCCCAAAAGGTATTGGGATAAACAATTTAAATTAGGCTAACATCGTAACAGGATTTTCCAAGTACTGTCTAAGGGTTTGCAAGAATTGTGCTCCTGTTGCTCCATCTACGGTTCTGTGGTCACATGCTAACGTTAGCGTCATGGTATTTCCAACTACTATCTGTCCATTTCTTACTACCGGTTTTTCTTCTATGGCTCCTACAGATAGGATGGCAGAATTTGGTTGGTTGATGATTGAAGTGAAAGATTGTATTCCAAACATGCCTAGGTTAGAAACGGTAAACGTACTGCCTTCCATTTCGGCTGGCTGTAGTTTTTTGGATTTGGCTTTTCCAGCTAAATCTTTAACAGCGCCTCCGATTTGAGACAAGCTCATTTGGTCTGTAAAGCGCAATACGGGAACTACTAATCCATCTTCAACGGCAACCGCTACACCTACATTTACATGGTGGTTGATGGTGATTGCTTCTTCGCTCCATTGTGAGTTTACTTTAGGATGTTTTTTCAATGCCATAGCACAAGCTTTTATCACCATATCGTTGAACGATACTTTAGTGTCTGGAATGCTATTGATTACTCCTCTTGATTTCATGGCTTCATCCATACCTACTTCAATTGTTAAGTAGAAATGAGGTGCAGTAAAAATCGATTCAGAAAGGCGTTTTGCAATGGTTTTACGCATTTGCGAATTCTTGATTACTTCGGAGTAGGTTTCGCCTGCTGGAACGAAAGGTTTTACTGCCGTTGTCGGTTGTGCGTTGTCAGTTGTCGGTTGAGAACTCTCGGTTGCACTTGGCATTGCATTTGCAGGCGGGTTAAAGTTTTCTACGTCGCTTTTGGTAATACGACCGTTTTCACCTGTGCCTTTTACTTGAGCAAGATTTATACCTTTTGCTGTAGCTATTTGTTTGGCTAATGGGGAGGCAAAAATCCTTCCTCCATCGCTGGTTTGGGTAACTTCGCTTGTTGTCGGAGCTGCTGTTGATTGTGCAGCGGCTGCTGGAGTGGCTACCGGAGCAGCACCCTCTTTTTTATAGTTTTCGGCTATGCCTGTAATGTCAGTACCTGCGGGTCCGATGATGGCTAATACACTGTCAACGGGAGCTGATTGACCTGCTTGAATACCGATGAATAATAGCGTTCCAGCATTGAACGATTCGAATTCCATGGTCGCTTTATCGGTTTCAATTTCGGCTAAAATGTCACCTTCTTTAACGGTATCACCGATATTTTTCAACCAAGTTGCTACAGTACCATCGGTCATCGTATCACTAAGGCGCGGCATGGTTACTACGACAACTCCTTTTGGTAAAGTTGCAGCACTGGTAGTTGTGGCAGCGATTGGAGCTTCAGCAGTTGCTGGAGCTTCAGTTTTGGCTTCGGCAGGAGCAGCAGTGCCTGAAAGTAAGGAGGTAATGTCTTCCCCTTCTTTACCGATGATGGCTAGAAGCGAATCTACAGAAGCGGTTTCTCCTTCTTTGATTCCAATATATAATAAGGTACCTGCGTTGAATGATTCAAACTCCATAGTGGCTTTGTCTGTTTCAATTTCGGCTAGAATATCACCTTCTTTTACTGTATCCCCTACTTTTTTTAACCAAGTGGCTACAGTTCCTTCCGTCATGGTGTCGCTTAAGCGCGGCATCGTTATTTTTGTTGCCATAATTATAATCTATGAGGGATGAAAGGATAATTTTCTTGTTCGTATACAACGTCATACAATTGTTGTGCTTCTGGGAAAGGAGACTCTTCGGCGAATGTTGCACATTCCTCTACTAAATCTTTTACTCTTTCATCAATCACTTCAATTTCGGCGTCGGTAGCATAGTTGTTTTCTTTGATGACGTCTAATACTTGTGTAATAGGGTCTATTTTTCGGTACTCATCCACCTCTTCTTTTGAGCGGTATAATTGAGCATCGGACATAGAGTGACCTCTATATCGGTAAGTTTTCATTTCTAAGAAGGTAGGTCCGTCACCACGACGGGCTCTTTCCATAGCTTCGTGCATCGCTTCAGCCACTTTTACAGGGTTCATTCCATCTACGGGTCCGCATGGCATTTCGTATCCTAAACCAAGTTTCCAGATATCGGTATGGTTTGCGGTTCTTTCTACAGAAGTTCCCATTGCATATCCATTGTTTTCACAAATGAATACTACGGGTAATTTCCACAACATGGCCATGTTGAATGCTTCGTGAAGTGAACCTTGACGAGCAGCACCATCACCAAAATAGGTAAGCGTTACGCCACCGGTATTGAAATATTTATCGGCAAAGGCCATACCAGCACCTACAGGAATTTGTGCTCCTACGATACCGTGACCTCCATAAAATCCATGTTCTTTTGAAAAGATGTGCATAGAGCCTCCCATTCCTTTGGAAGTTCCAGTTACTTTTCCGAGAAGTTCAGCCATTACTTTTCTTGGGTCAACACCCATTCCGATTGGTTGAACGTGATTACGATAAGCGGTAATCATTTTATCTTTTCCGCCTAAATTCATTGCGTGTAAAGCCCCTGCTAAAACAGCTTCTTGACCGTTGTATAAGTGAAGGAATCCTCTAACTTTTTGTTGAATATATAGTGCGGCAAGTTTGTCTTCAAACTTTCTCCAAAACAGCATATC
>CANFZC010000123.1 GCA_947451475.1 Flavobacteriaceae bacterium
CAATCCTTTTCTTGCAACCCGAATGGAGCAAAAAAGAAGAAATGACGCCACTTATCGTAGACTACGTAATGAATAATCCCAAATGGAGAGTATCACTGCAAACACACAAATACTTAAACATTCCGTAACTAGTTTTTATCAGGATTTTAAAGGGTCAAACGGGCCAAATAATCATAATGTGAACCTTCTTGTACCAAAGTACACTGCAGTCCATTAGCATGGGCGGCATTTTGCAAAGTGTTATAATCTAGATACAACCAAGGAAAAGGCTCCTCGGTTTCGTTTTTATAAGATACCGTAAAAGTCAATTCACCATAATACCCATCCCCCGGGATCCATTTACCACCGTCTTCATCGTCGTCAAACATGTAGATGATGTCCGAACTGTCAAGCAATATCTGCCCATTCGGAGTTAGTAATGTTTTCAGTTTTTGCAAATAGGCACTGGTTTGCGCCAAAGTGCCAAAAATTCCCGTCCCATTCATCAAAAGTAATATGGTGTCAAAACGCTCGTCTTGCAGCTCCATCAAATTAACCGCTCGTGCCTCTTTTACTCCCCGCAATAGGCAAGCTTCTATAGCGCTTGGCGAAATATCAATAGCAGTAACGTCAAGACCTTGACCCTGCAAATACAAACTATGACTCCCCGCCCCACAACCTACATCCAAAACCCTACCCATGGCAAGCTGCAAGGCTTTCTTTTCTAATTTAGGCATTTCACTATAGGAACGAAACAAATAAGCCACGTCCATCTCATCAGCCTCCGAAATGTTGGTTTCAGTAACCAAATCCTCAGGAGCATTTTGAGTTTGAAAATCCAGAATAGCACGTCCAAAAAGGTCTTTCATGGTTTTTTGGGTTAGTCGGTAATTTGATTATTCGTTTTTAGTAATTTTGCCATTCATCTATCAAATAACCAAATTGACAAATCCACGAATCGACATATTACAAAAGCTGGCCAAAGATAAGCATATCGAAAACAAAAAGTATTTCGATAAGCTCAAAAAGAAAACACCCAAGAATTTGGATTACGTCATGCAAGAAATACACGACGCCGAGTTCAAAAAAACCAATTGCCTCAATTGTGCCAATTGCTGCAAAACAACCGGACCCCTTTTTACGTCGGCCGATATTGAAAGAATTGCGAAGCACCTCAAACAAAAACCACAACAATTCATCGACCAATACCTGCGCATCGATGAAGATAAGGACTATGTGCTACAAAGCGTACCGTGTACCTTCTTAGACCATGAAAACTACTGCATGATTTACGAAGTACGCCCCAAAGCCTGCCGGGAGTTTCCGCATACCGACCGGAAGAAATTCCAACAGATAGCCGACCTAACCCTAAAAAACGTGGCCATTTGCCCTGCAGCCTATAATATCGTCGAAGAAATGAAAAAGAAATTGCCTTTATAAGATGAAGATATATAAATCAAAAGTAGATTGGTGGCTAGTGCTACTTATACTAGCCGTATTTGGCTTTCCTATCGTGCAAGGAATACTAACAAAAGAATACATGCTTTCAGCCATCTTTGTGGGACTGATTTTGCTTTTTTGTATTTTAGGCATTACCCTAAAATACAAAATCGAAGACGGTTACCTATCGGTTTGGAAAACCAAAATCGACATCAAAACGATTCGCAAAGTATACGCTACGAGAAACCCACTAAGTTCCCCCGCCTTATCCATCAATAGAATAGCCATCGTCTACAATAAATACGACGAGATTCTAATCTCCCCAAAGGATAGAGCCGATTTTGTGGGCGAACTCCTAAAAGTAAACCCGAATATAGAAGTTAAGCTTTAGTTATAAAGTAAGTACTTTTGACGCATTGCTTTAAAAGCAACTATTCCTGGTTCCCAAGTTTTTCTAATGGCTGCTTCGGTAATACCCGCTTCAATTTGCTGTTGCAATTGGGTAGTGCCGGCCAACTTAGTAAAAAATGGCGTAAAGAATTTAGTTTTATCGGCCGTCGTTTGATAGGCGGTAAGCAACCACTTCAATTCCAGTTGGTGTACTTTAGGAATGCCTGTCAAATCTTCGCCATAACATAACACGTTTTTATAAGGAGGCTCTTTGGCACCCAAATTAGGAAGGGGCGTAAAACTAAAAGCACTTGCAGGTAAATAAGGCGATCCATAAATCTGGAATTGCTTTTCAGTACCTCGCCCAACACTTACATTCGTACCCTCAAACAAACACAAACTAGCATATAAATTCACTGCTTGGTCATTAGGCAAATTCGGAGAGGGTTTAACGGGTAAACTATAAGCCATTTCGCGATTGTAATTTAAACAGGGTATTACCGTCAAGGTACATTGTTCCCCATCTTTCAACCACTTTTCACCATTAATCATTTGGGCATATTCGCCTATCGTCATGCCGTGCAGTAGCGGAATCGGATGCATTCCCACAAAACTCGTAAATTCTTTTTCCAAAACAGGCCCGTCAACAATCCCTCCATTAGGATTAGGTCGGTCCAAAACAATAAGGGTGATATGATTCTCCGCACAAGCTTCCATAAGATAGTGCAACGAAGAGATATAAGTATAAAAGCGCGCCCCCACATCCTGTAAATCAAATACCATAACGTCTATTCCTGCTAATTGAGTCGCCTTAGGTTTTTTATTATCCCCATAAAGCGAAATAATAGGCAATCCAGTTTTAACATCTTTCCCATCCACCACATGCTCCCCAGCATCCGCCGTGCCTCGAAAGCCATGCTCAGGCGCGAAGATGTTCGTCACCTTAATTTTCTTGTTGAGCAAAAAATCAACGATTGAAATGTTTACATCTGCTTCATCTGCTTCACCTCCATCAAGAACTATCATTCTCCCTTTTTTGTGAAAGCCTCCAGTCTGATTCGTCACGACCCCCACTTTTTTATCTTTTAATAGAGGTAAATAGGCATCATAATTTTCAGCACCAGTCACAATATCGCTAGTATATCCGGATTCAATCCCCCTCTCCTTTGGAGAGGGGCTAGGGGTGAGGTCCTTAGAGGTGAGGTTCTTCGGTTTAGCCCCACAAGAAACCATTAGTAAAAACGAGAATAAAACTGTATTTTTGAACACCGAATTTGATACCATACCTTTGAATTTAGAATATTTTATAGCGAACCGACTTATTGCTGCCAAAGACCATAAAAGTAGTATTTCCGCACCAATAATAAAAATTGCCATCATAGCCATCGCCCTAGGAATGATTATGATGATCATCTCCGTGGCTACCGGTATCGGACTCCAACAAAAAATACGCCAAAAAGTAGCCGCCTTCAACGGCCATATCATCATCTCGGCCTATAACGATAACAATTCCGACGTCAGTACCCGTCCCATTTCAACGCATCAAAAATTCTATCCCAAATTCAATGCCGTAGAAGGGATCGAACACATACAAGCAGTAGCCAGTAAAGCAGGCATCATTAGAACCGCAACAGCCTTCGAAGGCATTATCTTCAAAGGGGTAGGCAAGGACTATCAAACCGAAAATCTAAACGAATACTTAGTAAAAGGAAGGTTGCCCAACTTTAAACAAGCCCTAAACGAGGAAGTCATCATCTCCGAATTCCTCTGTAACCGACTCAACCTTAAACTGGGAGACAAGTTTGTAACCTACTTCATGAAAGAAAACAGTGAAGGATACAACCTGCGCAATTTTAAAATCGTCGGCATCTACAACTCAGGGTTTGAAGAGTTCGACGCAGCCTACGTCATTGGAGACATTCGACATGTGCAACGCATCAACAGATGGGCACCAGACCAAATAGGCTCCTTCGAAGTGTTTATATCCAACTTCGACGAAATCACCCAAAAAGGACAAGAAGTCTACCAAGAAACGTCCTCGACCTTAGACACACAAACCATCGAAGAAAAATACTATTACATCTTCGAATGGCTCAAACTCTTCGATTTCAACATCCTAGTCATGCTCCTAGTCATGATTTCCGTAGCCACCATCAATATGGTAGTAGCACTCCTAGTGCTTATTTTAGAACGAACCCAAATGATCGGAATTTTAAAATCAATGGGAGCCAACAACTGGTCCATACGAAAAGTGTTCCTCTACAATGCGGCCTACTTAATCATAAGAGGACTCTTTTGGGGAAATACCATCGGAATCGGTCTGCTCCTAATCCAAAAATACTTCGGCATCATAAAATTACCCGCCGAAAGCTACTACGTCAACGAAGCACCCGTAGACATCAATCTCTTCTACATCCTACTCTTAAATATAGGAACCATAGTAATCTGTCTCATAGTATTACTCATCCCGTCCTATATCATCACCAAAATAAGTCCTTCCAAGTCCATTAGATTTGAGTAGCGGGCCGAGCGTTAAGAAACAGTCCAGTGGACTGTTTTAGCGAAGGAGCCAGGAGGCGCGCAGGCCTAAAATGGGAGCATAAGTACAGCTTTTCTTAATGACAGAAGCCAGGTGGCGCGCTGCCGAAAAAAGGGGCTTAAGCACAACTTTTCTTTTTTTTAGAAGCCATTTCCCGCTGTCCATTATATCTTTTTCCTTATACAAGGAAAAAGGATGCCATTCCCATCGGGGCTAGGGTAGGGTTTCTTGTTTTTTAAAAAGCTATAGAGTGTGCTTAGAGTTTATATAAAGCCTACTTAGAGTTTACTTAGACTCTAGTATATAGTAC
>CANFZC010000124.1 GCA_947451475.1 Flavobacteriaceae bacterium
AAACCCGCCATGGGGATTATCGAAGAGCACTAGGAGGGAAGCACGAGATTACCGTGAACGCCAACCTTAATAAGTACCGCTTCCTTATTACTCTAGTACACGAAATAGCCCATTTAGTCGCCTACGAAAAGTACGGCCGCGTCATAAAACCACACGGTAACGAGTGGAAGCATACGTTCCAAACCCTGATGGTGCCCTTCATTCGTCCCGAGATATTTCCACATTCGGTTTTACCCTTGGTAGCCAATCACTTCAGAAATCCTACCGCCAGCAGCGATACCGATGCCCGCTTAGCGTATGCCCTAAAACAATTCGACGAACGCAAACCCGATGTGCATTATGTACACGAAGTACCCAGTGGTAGTTTCTTCCGCATCAAAAACGGTCGGGTCTTCCAAAAGAAAGGACTGCGGGTTAAACGCTACGAATGCTTAGAAGTTAAAACCGGCAGACTCTTTCTCTTTAACGCCAATGCCGAAGTAGAAATTTTACCCGGTTAATAGTAAAAAACACACAGTAACTTAGTACCTTAGCGCCTTAGTTACTTTAATACAAATGAATAAAAATTATTATGCCATTTTAATGGCCGGCGGAGTAGGCTCTCGCTTTTGGCCTGTAAGCACCACCGATTTCCCAAAACAATTTCACGACATGCTAGGTTCAGGCGATACCCTGATTCAAAAAACCTTCAGCCGTCTAGCCAAGTTAATCCCAACAGAGAATATTCTAATATTGACCAACGAACTATACAATGATCTAGTACTAGAACAATTGCCCATGGTCAAACAAGAGCAAGTGCTGTTAGAACCCGCTATGCGTAATACCGCCCCTTGTATTCTATATGCCTCGCTTAAGATTCAAAAACAAAACCCCGATGCCGTTATGGTAGTCGCTCCTAGCGACCATTGGATAGAAGACGAAACAGCATTTACTAATAATCTGCAAAGCTGCTTCGATTTCTGCCAAAAGGAAAACGCTTTAATGACTCTTGGAATTCAACCTACCTTCCCCAATACGGGTTTCGGTTATATCGAGTTCGATAAATCGGATGCCAATCCTATAAAAAAGGTAAACCAGTTTAGAGAAAAACCCAATTACGAAACCGCAAAAGCCTTCATAGAAGCAGGCAACTTCCTTTGGAATGGAGGTATCTTTATCTGGAGTGCTAAATCCATTACCGAGTCTTTTGAGAAATTCCAACCGCAAATGAATGCCTTGTTCCATAAAGGACTGGACAGTTACAATACAACTAATGAAAAGCAGTTTATAGATGAACACTACGATTCCGCAGAGAATATTTCTATCGATTATGCCATTTTAGAAAACGCAACTAATGTATATGTGCTCCCAGCTACCTTTGACTGGAATGATTTAGGGACTTGGGGTCAACTGCATGAGAAGTTAGATAAAGATGAAAACAACAACGGAATCATCAATGCCAAAGTAGTCCTAGAAAATGCGTCCAATAACATCATTCGTTCGGATGCCAACAAACTAGTGGTAATCGACGGATTGCACGATTACATCATAGTAGACAAAGAAGGGGTGTTGCTAATCTATCCCAAAAGCAAAGAACAAGACATCAAGCGAATTACAAAATTGGCTAATGATTTATAAAAGAAAGGAGCTTACACTAGCTCCTTTTTTGTTAAAAAACTAAGATTTTACCGTATTAAAATTATTTTGTTGTAATTTGTAATGTTAAATGAAAAGGAATGACTAAAAGGTTTTGCAAGAACTATTGTATCGTACTACTGATTTTATTTTGTTCGCAGTTGACCTACAGTCAGCTTTCTAACTTTGTATTTTCAGTAACGGCTACCAATGAAACCTGCACCGCCAACGGGACCCTGAGTTTCTCGGTTTCCAATACTACTTCGGGGTCAGCTATAGTTTATGCCATTTACAAATTGCCCAATACCACCACCCCCTTAACCACAACCAGTGCTGCCTCCTTTAATGGCTTGACCGCCGGAACCTACCTAGTCATCGCCGAGCAAACCCTTGGAAGTGGATCAGGGACCCAGCAACAGCAAGCGATCATTCTAGACCAAAAAGTAGTGCTTACTTATCAAATTACAGGTACCGAAGTGATTTGTGGCAACGATGGGGTGCTAACTATTGAAACACTTACCGGCACGGCAGCTACTTATAGCATTATCAATGGGCCTGTTCTAAGACCGCCGCAACCCTCTAATGTATTTAACAATTTACCGGCGGGCCAATTCACCATAAGAGTCATCGATAGTTGTGGAGAAGGGGTTGTGCAAACGTATACCTTAACTTCCAAAAACCCAGCACTAACGTTTACAAATGTCTTCTCCGCAGTTTCTGGTTGTAATACGGTTAATTTAGGCTTTAATTTCACGAGTACAGTTGACGCTCCCGATGGGGTGATTAAATATCCCCTGCAGGTGGTAACGACTGTAAATCCGCCAACAGGGAGTCCCATCATAACAACAAGCACGATATCAAACGGGACTTCTTTTGCCGTAAATACACCCTTGTTTACGCCACAACCCTACACCTTTTCTTTTGTCATAACCGACGGATGCGGTGTCTCTCATACTCTCAACGGGCAAGTAAATGATTTAAGCGGCAGTGCCGTGTCTTCAACTTTATTAGCGGTTTCTTGTTCGACCAAAAAAGTCAAATTCATTCCAGTATTAGCCTTAGTTTTGATTAGCGCCCCCGCCAGTTACCCCAATCCGCTCCCTCAAGATTTTACGGCCCAAATTACCAATAATGAATTTACGACGCAACCTTTGCCGGTAGGGATCTATACCTTTCAAGCCACCAATTTATGTGGCCAAGTGCAAACCATTACGGTTGAGGTTACCGCTGAAACGCCTAACCAACCCTATGATTTTGCCTATGGTCAAAACTGTAGTTCTGGTAATTTAGCATTTTATTACATCTCGCAAATTGTATTAGTGGCAGCACCAGCAACCTATACAGGGCCGTTGCCCTATGATTTCTCGTCATCCATTACACCCGTTAATACTGCAGTCCTATTACAATTGCCTCCTGGAACCTATACGTTTAATGTGGTAGATCTTTGCGGAAATCCTTCGGTCTTGCATGGGACAATTACACCTATTAATCCCCAACCTGCCTATAGCGTCAATCCAGATTGCAGCGGTACCAATACCAGTACCTTGAAAATTCAAGGGAACATCACCACTATTATATTCACTACAGCTCCTGCCGCCTATACGGGCACTTTACCGCAAAATTTATCCGCGCAAGTCACCAATAGTACACTGATGTTAGAAGGTTTGCCTATTGGGAATTACACGTTTGTGGTAACCAATTCGTGTGGAACAGTATCAACCTTGTCCGTAGTGATTCCTCCCCAACAAGAAACCACCACTTTGAATGTCATCCAAAACTGTGGGTCCTTTAATTTGGATTTGCATCACAGTAGTAACAATACAGCCCAAAGTTTCTTTTGGTTGCAAAAGTATTATCCTGCCAATAGTGATTGGGGACACCCAGGTAATGGGACGCTACAAGGGGCTAATCTGCCCGATGCGACTAATGCAATCGAACTCACAAACAATGCCCTAAATTTAAATTTAGCCTATGCCGGCCAGTTTAGAGTGGTTAAAGTCCAACCAGTCTTTATATCAGGCAGCAATGCCCTAGGCAATTGTTATAAAGTAATCAACGAATTTCAAACTAATGGCCAACCGGTAATACTCGGAGTAAATAGTATTTCGTGTAACAATACTTTTGATGTACTGGTAAATGCAACGGGTTTCGGTCCGCTAACGTATAACATCACCACCAAAAACGGACAGCCATTCGTGATCAATAATGGCACTTCCAACTTGTTTACAGGTTTAGCACCCGGTATCTACACGTTTCAAGTGATTGATTTTTGTAGCAATATTGTCAATAGTGTCTATGAGATTAATGTGCCAAATCCCCTCGTGATTACAGCGGCTAATTTATGTCCAACGGAATCTGCATCCTTTTCAGTTCCCAATTACGGTTTTCTTACGTACCAGTGGTACAAGAATTCAAACCCCTCCGCTATTTTAAGCACGACCAATAGTTTAAATCTTCCCAATTTTAATCCGGCAACTCAAAGTGGCACTTATACGGTGAGTATTGTTTATGCGGGCAATCCCAATTCTTGTCTAAATACAACCCTAACCTATACCATCAATGCCGCTGATTACACGCCTCATGCTGGAGGTGATACCAACGTTTCTTATTGTGGAGATCAAGGGACCATCGACCTGAATTCCTTTCTGAATGGTAATTATCAAGCCAATGGCACTTGGCAAGTAACCAGTAATAACACTACCATCAGCAATACCACTTGGATTTCAAGTAATGTTATTTCTACAACCGTATATAAATTTAAGTATACCGTTCTAGCGCTGGCAGGCTGCAACATAAAGGATGAAGCCCTAGTAACCATTACCATTAAAGAGATACCACAAATCCCCATCGCAGTCGTAGATCCCATTATTTGCGAAGGTGAGGACATCGCACTCCATGCCAATACCATTCCAAACGTTACTTATCAATGGACCGGACCAAACGGGTTCTCTTCCACGAGTCAAAACCCTATCATCACTAA
>CANFZC010000125.1 GCA_947451475.1 Flavobacteriaceae bacterium
AATAAAATAGCTTGAAGCATTTGCTGCTTCAGCAGTCATGGTATAGCTATAAGTATTACCACCACAAAGTCCGCCTACTTGACCAGAAAGTGTTGCAGCAGTAGCAGGAACCGTAGCGGTAAGTTTCAATAATTTTGCAGTTGAAGTGGTTGCAGGAACAGCCGTAGTATTTTTTGTTACCGATACACCCACGCCGTTTTGAGATTTACAACCTATTTGTAATACGGTAACTCCGGTTGGAACATTCAAGAAATTAACGGTAATCACATTAGAATTTCCTCCAGAAACTTGATTAACTCCTGCAGGCAATTCCCATACATAAGAAGAAGCAGCAGCAACAGCAGTAGCCGTTAAAGTCAATTCAGTTGAATATCCTATGTACTTACCAAAATTAGTAATAGCAGTTGTTGTTACACCATTAGTCATTTTAATTGCCGCAGGAGCTGCCGGTAAAGCTTTAGTAAGTGCTAATGTCTTAGCGGTACTTGGACACCCATTATCATTTACTGCCTTAACAGAAATAGATCCGATAGCACCTGCGCCAGCTGCTACGTTAGCAAAATTAACGGTGATGCTTGTTGTGCCTTGTCCGCCCATTATGTTAACCCCAGCAGGAGCTGTCCATAAGTAGGAAGTAGCGCCTACTACCTCAGTAGTAGTATAGGTTGCTGTCGTTTCAGTACCTACAAGCGGACCTTGTGCAGCCGTACCTGTTAAAGTGGTTGGTGCTGTTGGAACATCCAATACATTTACCACTATAGCAACTTTTGGTCCTTCAACTCCTCCAATAGTTTGTGAAACATAATAAGTTTTAGTCCCTAACGTAGTAGTCGTTGGCTTTGGTGCGCCAGCAGGAATAAGGGTATAGGTCGGTTTCGTGATTGTTCCACCACGAGTCCACCATTTTACAGTACTACTTGGTACTGCAAATACAGAAAAGGATAAAGAAGCAGCCGTTGATCCCTTGCATAAATTAACCGGAGTAACAACTTGCAAATTAACTTCATCATAAAAATAATAAGCGCCTGTACTTCTATCAAAAGTTACCGTGAAATTTGACGCACTAGTAACCCCTAAGTTAGAAGCATTATTATAGGATGTACCTCCTGGAAAACTTGATGCTCCCCAGTTAACAGCCCAATCATTACTTTGACGGAACTTAAGTTCTCCAAGAACTAAAGTAAGCCCAGATAATGAATAATGAACGCCATCAGTAGTAGTCAAATTAGTGTCGGTAGACCAGCCCCCTGGGGTAGCACTTCCAATCACACTAATTGTTAAATAATCAAAACTAAATACACCCGTGCTTTTGTTGAATTTAATATTATAATCTCCAGCCAAAACCGGAATAGAAGCACCACCTAAAGTAGCTGTTCCTGATGGAAATGCACTTGTTCCCCATGAATTCACAGTAGGACTAGATTGCGTAAACGTATAATCCCCTGCAGCGATCGAATACGTATTAAGATAGTAATTTACACCATCTAGCGTAATTAAATCAATATTAGCGTTACCAGTTGAAGCCAAACTAATTACCGGATATCCCGCACTAAATACAAATGCCCCAGTGTTTCTATTAAAAGTAACACTATAGGTACCCGCCACTACTGCGATATTGTTACCATTTAAAGTGGCTGTCCCAACAGGGAAAGTATTCGCTCCCCAGTTAATGGTCCAAGCTTGATTCTGTCTAAATTTTAATTCTCCAGCAGTTAAAACGGCTCCTTCCATGCTATAATGAACACCGTCTGTTGTAGTCATCATGGTATCAGTATTCCATCCACCAGCTGTTCCTGAGCCAATAATACCAATTTGAGGCAATACAAAACTATATGCTCCAGTCGTTTTGTTAAACGATATATCATAAGTTCCAGGCGTTACCACCATAGCAGCACCTCCTTGAGTAGCCGTTCCAGTAGGAAAACTTGCAGATCCCCAAGTAACAGCAGATGAATTGTTTTTTCTAAACAATAAAGTTCCTGCCGTTAAAGCAACATTGTTTAAGGAATAATGTATTCCATCAACCGTAAGTAGGGCAGTGTCCTGATTTAAACCTGGACCAGCAGTACCCGAAATACTAATTGCATCAAAGCCCGTTGCTACAGCAGAAAAGCTGAATGCTCTTGTAGAAATATTAAAAGTAACATCATAAATCCCTGCAGTCACAGGAATATTACTTCCATTCAAATTGGCAGTTCCCGAAGGAAATGCATTAGCACCCCAATTGGTTCCCCAATCAGCGTTCTGTCTAAATTTTGCCCCTCCATTAGAAAAGGTAAAGTTTGATAACGTAAAATTTACGTTATCCGTTGTGCTCATCACAACATCGGTCGACCATCCACTTACAGCATCCCCTATCATCGAGATGGACTGTGCACTACTATTAAGCGTAAAAAGCATAACAGCAACGGTGAATAAAAATAGTTTTTTAATCATAAGATTGTTTTTTGGTTAATATTTTATGAAATACATAATTTTTTAAAAGTATTATTTTATTTTATTAAAAAAACATTTAATGCAGCATGCCGCCAACTATATCGTTTTCGTGTTGAAAAGTTTTTGGTTTCTATGCTTTTGGAGAGGAAAAAATGGTCCTTTCAAATGAAATCATTTTAAAAAAAACGAACCATTACTAATGATGAAGATTGAAATTTAATTACAAATAAAAAAGCCTAACTACTTTGAAAAGTAATTAGGCTTTTGATGTGGTATCTCCAGGAATCGAACCAGGGACACATGGATTTTCAGTCCATTGCTCTACCAACTGAGCTAAGATACCGTTGTTAATGCGGGTGCAAATATAGAATGATTTTTAATTTATCCAAAACAATTAATGAAAAAAAACTATTCTTACCTTTACCTCCACAAAATCCTAACCATGCTTTTAGCCATCGATGTTGGAAATACAAGAATTAAAGCAGCTGTCTTTGAAGTCAGTACGCTTTTGGAAGTGGTTGTTTTCGATAAAGAAAAACTCCAACAAAAAGTAACATTTATTTTATCACAATATCCAAAAATTAATGATATCGTAGTTGCATCGGTAGGAAATACGAACCATTCCAACTTCAATTTTCTAGAAAATAAGGCTACCCTTCACTTCATATCCCATGAATGTAGGTTTCCTTTCAAAAACCTATATGCTACGCCCACCACCCTGGGCATTGATCGATTAATACTTGCCACCGGAGCCACACTTCAGTTTCCCAACCAAAACCGCCTGATAATTGACGCAGGCACTTGCATCACGTATGACTTCGTTGACGAAAACAATCAATATCTGGGAGGCGCCATATCACCTGGCATCCGTTTACGCTACGAAGCCTTAAATCATTTCACCGCAAAATTACCACTACTTTCCAAATCGTATCCCAATAATTTTATCGGCAATTCTACTTCAGAATCCATCCATTCTGGTGTAACTAAGGGTACAATTCTTGAAATTGATGGCTTTATCGAAGAATATAAGTCCCAATACGCTAAATTTATCATAATTTTAACGGGTGGCGACTCAGAATTTTTGGCTAAACGATTAAAAAATACCATATTTGCCCATTCAAATTTTCTGCTGGAAAGTTTGAACCAAACTTTTCAATACAATCAAAAATGATTAAAAAAATTATAGTAAGCTTCTGTTTACTTATTTCATTGACCGCCTTAGCCCAAGAAGGAACCTCTTCTCCCTACTCATTTTACGGAATTGGAGATATAAAATTTAAAGGAACGGTAGAAAATCGTTCTATGGGCGGCCTATCTATTTTTCCCGATAGTATACACATCAACCTTCAAAATCCAGCTCAATTAGCAAGTTTAAAACGAACTAATTTATCAGTAGGAATAACCTATTTAAATACGAAATCTAAAACCGAAACACAAACAGATAAAGCGAGAAGAACCTCGCTCGATTATCTTGCTGTAGGCGTGCCACTAAAAAGATTTGGCCTTGGCTTTGGTCTTATCCCCTACTCCTCGGTAGGATATAAAATTCAAAGCGTTACTGAAAATGTGGTGTCTTCTACCGAAACAAGAAAATTAACCAATCAATATTATGGTATAGGTGGAGTAAACAAAGTATTCTTTGGAGTAGGCTTTGGACTTACCAAAAAAATAAACTTTGGAGCCAATGTACAATACAACTTTGGAACGATTAAAACAACCAACACAACCACTTTGACAATCAACGACGATTTTGTTCAAGATGGAACAAGAGAATATAATACATCGGAACTAAAGGGATTCAATGTTGACCTAGGCCTTACCTACCAAACTAAATTAAATAAAAAACTTTCCTTTTTCAGCAGCATCAACTATTCGCCGCAATATAACCTTAGTGTAAACAATACCAGGGTCATTCAAACGTTTCAAAGTTTATCAACAACCGGCGGAACTACAAGTTCAGTAATTGCCGATGTTCCAGATACTACTATAAAAATCCCTTCAAAACTATCCTTTGGTTCAGGCTTTGGAGAAGTAAAAAAATGGCTAGTAGGTGCCGAAGTAACACTTTTAAAAACCAGTGTAACCAACAACCGCTTTACGGACATCAGTGGCGGTACTTTCGAGAATGCTGTTC
>CANFZC010000126.1 GCA_947451475.1 Flavobacteriaceae bacterium
AAAGGTCTAAATAAGTGTTGAAATTCATCTGTTAAATAATATTTTTCTATAAAAACAGTAAATTGAAGCATTACGAACAGCAATGCGCTAATTAACAATATGGAATTTTGTTTGTTGTCATTCATAATATAAGAAGACAAAGATAGTCCGGCAAAAAGTGAAATTAAAATATTTTGAACCACTAGGATAAAATAGCTATTTTCTGGTATATCGGTTGTCTCCATAAATAGGTAAAAAAATATTAAAGCAAAAGGCGCTGTACCTATAATTACCGGTATAATGTCTTTGATTTTTTGCAATTTTAAAATAAGCAGAAGGACAAATATGCGATGTATTGTGAAAATAATTATGGCATATTGTAAATAGTTTTGCGAAGTAGGGATAAAAAGAATATTGGTTATTAGAGAAGTGATTAATACTAAAAGAAACAAGGTATTTCTTTTCTTGTTATTTTTAAAATACATTATGACTAATAAGATTGTCAATAAAGGTTTGAAAACAAATATAATGGGTCTATATACTATAAATTCTGCATACACTTCTACTATGGCTATTATAAAATAACAAATGGTTAATAAAGCGACTATGCTATTTTTCTTTTCCATTCTACCCTTATAACTAGTTAAACGGATACTTTTAAATTCTTAATCAAATCTATTTTTTGCTTGTGCTTTTCAGTGTGAAAAATATATTTTGTCAGTAAAAATTGTCCTAAAACAAAAAGCAACATCGCTAAGGCTTGTAACATATTTATGGCTTCAAAGTAGAATTTTAATAAAAACAAAAACTGGGTGAACGTCATAAACAATGTGCTTACTAATAATAATGCGTTTTGTTTACTCGAGTTTAATATGTAGTTTCCTAAACTAAATCCCCCTAAAAATATTGTAAAAATACCTTGAGATAAGAATAGGTAAACACTTTCTCTAATAGTAGTATAGGTAAATATTGTTACTGATGTATATATAAACGCAAAAGGAATGCAGCCTAGAATTAGCGGGGTTAAACTGGGCATTTTAACTTTACTTACAATTGTATAGATTATTACTATTCGATATAGAATAAAAAATATAACTCCGTAAATGATAAAGTCAATGGTGTTTTGAATGAAAAGTAAATTTGCAATCCAACTGAAAAATAATGATACAAGGAATGCTCTATTAATTTTTTTAGTGCGCGTTAAATAATAGGCTACAAGTATAGGAATAATAAGAGGTTTAGAAAACAAAATTAGGTTTTTATTGCCTATATATTCCGAATGAATTTCAAATACTGAAATCAAAAAAAACACTGTAAGCAGTACTGTTGCGTTTTTATTCTTTTTCCAATTAGTGATGTTTAAGTACATTCTTGATTCTCTTTACAGAATAAAAGTAAGGGAATAAATTTAATTTTGTCTAAATTATTATTTGGTAATCAAGTCGATAAAGTCATTTTCTGAAATGATTAGAATTTTTAATTGCTTGGCCTTCTCTAATTTAGCAGGTCCCATATTGTCTCCAGCTATTACATAATCTGTCTTCGCTGAGATTGAGCTTCCTACTTTTCCTCCATTATCTTCTATGGCCTTTTTTAAATCATCCCTAGAGAATTTTTCAAATACCCCTGAAACAACAAAGGTTTTTCCTGCTAAAATTGTTGTAGCATTTGGATTGAATTTTTCAATTACCTCTAATTGTACTCCAAATTGTTTTAATCGATCTATAATTATTGTGTTTTCATGATTGTTAAAAAACTCTAAAACAGATTGTGCAATTCGTTCTCCTATTTCATCCACTAATAGTAAATCCATTAAAGTAGTGTTCTTTAAGGCCTCAATACTTTTATAATGTTTGGCTAATTTCTTTGCCACTGTTTCTCCGACATAGCGAATTCCCAATGCAAATAATACTCTTTCAAAAGGAACTTCTTTGGATTTTTGAACCCCATAAACTAAATTCTCTGCAGACTTTTGTGCCATGCGTTCCAAAGGAAGAATGTCATCTACGGTTAGTTCATATAGATCGGCGTAGTCTTTTACTAGGTTGTTGTTAAATAACAATGCTACTGTTTCACCGCCAAGGCCTTCAATATCCATTGCTTTACGACTAATGAAGTGTTGTATTCTGCCAATAATTTGTGGAGGACATCCGTAAAAATTAGGGCAGTAGTGATTGGCCTCTCCTTCTGTTCTTATTAAGTCGGTTTGACACTCAGGACAAATGGTAATATAATGAGTTGGAGTAATACTAATATTTCGCTTGCTAATATCAACCCCTATAATTTTTGGAATAATCTCACCTCCTTTTTCTACGAAAACAGTATCGCCTACTCTGATGTCTAGTTTAGCAATCTGATCGGCATTGTGCAGTGAAGCTCGTTTAACTATAGTTCCAGCCAATTGAACGGGTGCTAAATTGGCCACTGGCGTAATGGAACCCGTTCTACCCACTTGATATGAAATAGAATTTAATGTAGTAGTTACCTGCTCTGCTTTAAATTTATAAGCTATGGCCCAGCGTGGGGATTTAGCGGTATAACCTAATTCATCTTGTTGATGAAAATTATTGACTTTAACTACTACACCATCGGTTTCATAAGGTAGCTGATGACGGTGGGTGTCCCAATAATTAATGAATTCAAAAACTTCTTCAATTGAATTCACTAATTTGGATTCTTTAGGTACTTTGAACCCCCAGCTTCTAGCAGCTTCTAATCCTTCAAACTGAGTATTAATATTTAAATTGTTTCCGACGATAAAATAGAGCAGACATTCTAGAGGTCTTTTTGCTACTTCTCTACTATCTTGTAATTTTAAGCTTCCAGAGGCTGTATTTCTTGGATTTGAATAGGGCGTTTCACCTATTTCAATTAACTCCTGATTCATCTTTTCAAACCCTTCAAATGGCAATATGATTTCACCACGTATATCAAATCGGTCAGGATAGATACCTTTTAAATTAAGAGGGATTGATTTGATGGTTTTAACGTTGTTGGTTACATCATCCCCTTGAATACCATCTCCTCGAGTAACTGCTCTTATTAATTTACCTTTTTCATATGTAATACTTATAGAAGCTCCATCGTACTTCAATTCACAGTTATACTGCAACGGGACATTTCCTAAAACTTTTTGAATACGGCTTTCCCAATCTAACAAATCCTCTTTTGAATATGAATTATCTAAAGAGTACATGCGAAAATCATGGACTACAGTGGCAAAGTTTTTGGTTATTGTACCTCCTACTCTTTGGCTAGGTGAATCTTCATCAAAGAATTCGGGATTCTGTAATTCTAATTCTTGAAGTTGTCTTAGTTTTTTATCAAACTCAAAATCACTTATTGTTGGGGTATCTAACACATAATAGTTATAGTTATGGTGGTTAAGTTCCTCACGTAAATCCTGGATCGTTTTTTGAATTTCCATAAATAAAAATTGACTGTTCTAGTTGCAAAATATGCGCACTAAAATAGCCAATAATTTTATGATAATGAAGAAAATTTAGGATTGAATTATTCCATTGATTTGAAGGTATAATTGACCGTCACTTAGTATTGCTCCTTGTGTGATCAAATCAAATATGGCGGAATTTCGTTCTGTTTCATATTCTTTTTTGCCAAGATGTATTTCTACGGTATCTGTAAAAATGTTATCGCTTAACCATTGTAGTCCTTCCTTTTGCATGAAGTCTACTTGAGGTTCTAATGCTTTTAACACGATTGATTGAATTACTTTTTCCTGGCAATGGAAAAGAAATATGTGATTTTTCGAAAAATGTTCGAGGTATTGCGCTTTGGTTAGCACGCCTTCCCATATTAAATCAGAGAACACATCTAGTTCTTGTTCTGCCACTTCAGGCTTGTTTCTTTTAATGGAATCCCATTCTGATTTATCGATAGATTGTGTGGCTAAGAAATTACTAAATTCTTGATGTAATTCTTCAAACTGTTCTTTGGTTAATCTTTTATACTTCATTCTTTTAAAATAGATTAAAAAAAAGTCCCGATTTTCATCGGGACTCTTAGTTTAGTATGTTGAACTATTATTTCTCAGCTACTATTTCGTATGCTAATTCAATAATAACTTCTCTATGCAATCTTACTGATGCAGCGTATTTACCAGTACGTTTTACTACACCACTAGTGATGAATTTTCTATCGATCGGTTGACCAGCAGCTTCTAAAGCAGCAGCGATGTCAATGTTTGTGATAGAACCAAATAATTTTTCACCACCTGCTTTTGCAGTAATTTTAATCTCTAAAGCTTTTAAGGCTTCAGCTAATTTTTTAGCATCGTCAACAATTTTAGCTTCTTTGTAAGCTCTTTGTTTTAAGTTTTCAGCTAATACTTTTTTAGCAGAAGGTGTTGCTAAAGCAGCAAATCCTTGTGGGATTAAATAATTACGACCGTAACCGTTTTTAACTGTTACTACATCGTCTTTAAATCCTAAATTCTGAACGTCTTGTTTTAAGATCAATTCCATGTTGTTGTCCTTTATTATAGAAGTTAGGT
>CANFZC010000127.1 GCA_947451475.1 Flavobacteriaceae bacterium
GTAGTTCGTGTATTTGGATTTTGGAGAATCTACAAAAGCTGCAGCAAGGGATAAATACTTCTCAGGTTAATTTCCCGCAGAAGAAAGTTCGCATCACCTACACCCCTGAAAAGACTTCGCTACAAGAAATTGTGGCCTTATTATGTTCGATAGGCTACGAACCCTATATCAGTTTAGATAATTTTGATGAAGGCAAGAAGAAGATTGATCGTTCCCTTATCTACAAGTTGGGCGTCGCATTCTTTTGTTTTGGGAACATTATGTTGTTGTCGTTTCCGGAATACTTTGAGGTAAATGAATTTTGGATTGATCAGTACCGTGGGTTTTTGCGGTGGTTGATTTTTGCTTTATCGTTGCCTTCTTTTCTTTATTCGGCATCAGGTTATTATGTAGCCGCCTGGAAGAGTATTAAGCAGGGGATGTTGAATATTGAGATTCCTATTGCTTTGGGTATAGTAGTGATGTTTATTCGAAGCACGGTGGACATTGTCTTTAATTATGGGCAAGGCTTTTTTGACAGCATGTGTGGCTTGATCTTTTTCATGTTGTTGGGTAAATTATTCCAGCAGAAGACCTATGATTTTTTATCCTTTGAGCGCGATTATAAATCCTATTTTCCTATTGCTATTACTAAGGTATTGCCTGATGGTAAAGAAGAAGCTATACAGGTGTATGCTATCGAAAAAGGCGATCGCTTGTTGATAAGAAATCAAGAATTGATTCCGGTAGACGGTATTTTAATTTCAGATACCGCTTCAATAGATTACAGTTTTGTTACGGGAGAAGCCGTGGCTATTAAGAAACAGTCTGGCGATAAAATTTATGCAGGAGGCAAGCAAATGGGCAGTGTGATTGAGATGGAAGTTTTGTTTTCGGTATCACAGAGTTACTTGACCCAGTTGTGGAGCAATGATGTGTTTCAGAAAAGAGTTGATCAAAAGCACAAATCGATTACAGATAAGATCAGTCGGTATTTCACTCCGGCTCTATTGCTATTGGCTATAGGATCCTTTACTTATTGGGTAATTATCGATGTTTCAACCGCCTTTAATGTCTTTACCGCTATCTTGATAGTCGCTTGTCCCTGTGCCTTAGCCTTGACGGCACCCTTTACTTTGGGGAATGTGTTGCGGATTTTGGGCAATCGAAAATTGTATTTGAAGAATGCTATTGTCATTGAGCAGTTGGACAAAGTAGATACGATTGTATTTGATAAAACCGGTACGATTACCACCAATGAAAAAACCGCCATTACCTATGAGGGGTCGGTGCTTACTGAATTTGAATTACAGTTATTAAAAAACACCTTACGAGGTTCGAATCACCCTTTGAGTCGAAGGTTGTATGACTATATACCACACCAACCTAAATTGGAGTTGAGTCGATTTGAAGAAGTGATTGGAAAAGGAATATTTGCAGAAGTGTCGGCCAGCACGGTAAAGTTAGGTTCGTCCCAGTACTTGCAGCACCTGAGTGAGAATACCCATAAGAAAACCAAAGTGCACGTAGAAATTGATGGCATTTATAAGGGCAGTTACATTTTTAACAATCAATATAGAGCAGGATTAGAGCAGTTGTTTGAGCAGTTGGATCAACGCTATGACTTGTATGTACTGTCGGGCGACAATGATGGCGATCGGAAGATTTTGGAAAAAATGGTACCAACGCGCACGACATTAGTATTTAATCAGACACCCGAGTTGAAATTAGGCTTTATCGAAACTTTGCAAAAGCAGGGTAAGAATGTCATGATGATAGGGGATGGGTTGAATGATGCAGGAGCTTTGGCACAGAGTAATGTGGGGCTCTCTATTTCGGAAAATGTCAATGTTTTTTCGCCCGCCTGTGATGGGATTTTGGATGCCGTTCAGTTTAAAAAGATTGATTTTTTTATGAGGTATTCTAAAAATGCGATGCGCACGATTTACATGAGTTTTGGCTTGTCGTTACTCTATAATGTCGTGGGGTTGAGTTTTGCGGTTACGGGGAATTTATTGCCAATCGTTGCTGCGATTATTATGCCTTTGAGCACGATTACCATCGTAAGTTTTGTGACCATCATGAGTAATTATTATGCCACTAAAAAATAAAATTGTATAACAGTAAGAAGCCAATGAGGCTTTATATTAAATCAAATTTTCAAGTATGATATTTATCATATTTTAAGAATAGTCCCAATAGTAACTTTGTTCACACAAATTAGAGGTATGAGTGTCATCTATTTATTAATATCCATTAGTATCGTTGTAGCAGTAGGTTTTTTGTATGCGTTCTTACGAGCAGTAAAAACGGGTCAGTATGACGATGATTATACGCCATCGGTCAGAATGCTATTTGACGATGAGCTTGTTAAAATTTCCAAGAAGGAAATTCCAAGTTCCAAAACAGAGAAAATCAAAACTAGAATAAAAACCAAAACAATTTAAACAATGGAAATGCAACAATTTTATTACGACAACAAAATTGTAAAGAAGTTTCTCTATGCCAGTATCTTATTTGGCTTAGTAGGAATGTTAGTAGGGCTATTATTGGCCGTATTCTTTCTTTTCCCGAACTTAACAGACGGCGTGTCGTTTTTAAGTTTTGGTAGATTAAGACCTTTACACACCAATGCTGTAATTTTTGCTTTTGTTGGTAACGCTATGTTTGCTGGAGTATATTACTCTTTACAACGGTTACTTAAAGCGAGAATGTTCAGTAACTTTTTGAGTAATCTTCACTTTTGGGGATGGCAATTGATTATCGTTGCGGCGGCTATTACGTTGCCGTTAGGATACACCACTTCAAAAGAGTATGCCGAATTGGAATGGCCTATTGATATTGCCATTGCTTTAATTTGGGTAGCGTTTGGTATCAACATGATTGGTACGATTTTGAAAAGAAGAGAGCGTCACTTGTATGTGGCTATTTGGTTCTATATTGCTACTTTTATTACGGTTGCGGTATTGCATATCTTTAACAGTTTAGAATTACCGGTATCGGCTTTAAAAAGTTATTCAGTGTATGCTGGAGTTCAAGATGCTTTGGTACAGTGGTGGTATGGACACAATGCGGTGGCCTTTTTCTTGACCACACCGTTCCTGGGAATGATGTACTATTTTGTTCCGAAGGCGGCAAACCGACCAGTTTACTCTTATAGATTATCAATTATTCACTTCTGGTCCTTGATTTTTATTTACATCTGGGCGGGACCACACCACTTATTGTATTCTACGTTGCCGGATTGGGCACAAAACCTTGGGGTGGTGTTCTCTATCATGTTGATTGCACCTTCTTGGGGAGGTATGATTAATGGGTTATTGACCTTGAGAGGTGTTTGGGATAAAGTTCGTACCGATGCGGTATTGAAATTCTTTGTAGTAGCGATTACGGGTTATGGTATGGCTACCTTTGAAGGACCGATGTTATCGCTTAAAAATGTAAATGCTATTGCCCACTTTACTGATTGGATTATTGCCCACGTACACGTTGGTGCCTTAGCATGGAACGGGTTCTTGATCTTCGGTATGATTTACTGGTTGATTCCTCGCTTGACTAAAACCACTTTATATTCCGATAAATTAGCCAATTTCCATTTTTGGATTGGAACCTTAGGAATTGTATTGTATGCGTTACCGATGTATGTAGCTGGATTTACTCAAGCTTCTATGTGGAAACAATTCAAACCAGACGGAACGTTACAATATGGTAACTTCTTAGAAACCGTAACTCAAATCATGCCGATGTATTGGATGAGAGCTATTGGAGGATCCTTCTACTTAGTAGGTATGTTGGTTTTGATATACAATGTAATTAAAACGGTAAAACAAGGAAGTGCGGTAGAAGACGAATTGGCTGAAGCACCAGAATTGACTAAAATCACAGCAGGAAGATTGAAAGGGGAGAAATTCCACCCATGGTTAGAAAGAAGACCTATTCAATTGACTTTATTGGCTACTATTGCGATTTTAATTGGCGGTATAATTCAAATTGTACCAACGATTATGGTAAAATCAAATATCCCAACCATCGCTGCGGTTAAACCGTATACACCGCTTGAATTACAAGGACGTGATTTATACATCCGTGAGGGTTGTGTGGGTTGTCACTCACAAATGATTCGTCCGTTCCGTTCAGAGGTTGTTCGTTATGGCGATTACTCTAAATCGGGTGAATATGTTTACGACCACCCATTCTTATGGGGATCAAAACGTACGGGTCCGGATTTACATAGAGAAGGCGGTAAGTATAATGACAACTGGCATTTTAATCATATGTGGAGTCCGCAGAGCATCTCACCGGGATCTATAATGCCGGCTTATAAATGGTTGTTTGACAACAAAGCGATGGATTATTCTTCTACAGAAGCTAAAATGAAAGCAATGCAGACGTTGGGAGTTCCTTATACTGATA
>CANFZC010000128.1 GCA_947451475.1 Flavobacteriaceae bacterium
CCTATATCCCCGATGCCATCCACCATCCGCCATTGGCAGACGCCAGTAACGACTGGACGTTGCTTACCAATACCGTAGACGCGGGTTTCCGAACCATTACCGCAACGAGAGCCTATGTAACGGGTGACGCCCATGACTATGACTTTTCGGCACTGCCTAATCTGATGGATTTTATTTGGGCCTATTCCTATTATCCCATTTATGACTTATACGACCCTGTTAATAGCGGACACGGTTCTGATAATTATGGCAATGTAACGGCCAACTTTACGACTTTGGGTACGATAAAAAACACCACTTCCTATGAAGTAATGGCCTATCCTAATCCGGCAAAAGACGTACTCCACCTTTCATTTTGCACTAGTACGGCAAAAGCGGCTACGGTGCAACTTTTTAATGCCTTGCATCAAAAGGTGTATGAACAAGCTTTTTCAAGTTTGGCATCGGACTGCAGCATCGCTACGAACTCCTTACCTAACGGCGTTTACTATGTGGTACTAAAGATGGAGAATTTTCAATCTATGAAGCAGGTTATCATAGGCAACTAACGAACTGTTTTCGAAACGAACTAGTAAAACAATGAAAATACTCTACGCAGTACAAGGAACGGGTAACGGGCACATCACGCGTGCCATCGAGATTATTCCGCATCTACAGGCCAGGGGAGAAGTAGACATCTTAGTTAGCGGGATCCAATCGGATATTTCCTTGCCTTTTCCCGTAAAATATAAATTAAACGGCTTGTCCTTCATCTTTGGTAAAAAGGGAGGCATCAACTTCTGGAAGACCTTTTTGAAAATGAAGTCGGGCAAACTCTACAAAGACATCAAGAGTCTTAAAGTAAAAGACTATGATTTGGTTATTAGTGATTTTGAACCCGTGTCGGTTTGGGCCGCTTTGAAAGCCAAGACCCTTTGTGTAGGCTTGAGCAATCAGGTAGCGACCTTACATCCCTTGGCACCCCGTCCCAAAAAGGACGATTTAATGGGCCGCCTGGTGTTGCAAAACTACGCACCTACCTTAGTCAACTATGGTTTTCATTTCAAACGCTTAGGCGATACGATCTTCACACCAATTATCCGCCAAGAAGTGCGCATCATCACGCCTACGAATGAGGGTCATTATACGGTGTATTTACCATCCTATGACGATGTGGAAATCATCAACCGCCTTAAAAAAATACCCGACATCCAATGGCAGGTATTTTCAAAGCACAGCAAAAAGGCCTATACCTTATTTAATGTACAGGTTTCCCCTATAGATTCACAGAAGTTTTTGGACAGCATCGCCTCTTCGGCTGGGGTGTTGACCAACGCCGGTTTTGGGACGACTAGTGAGGCCCTGTTCTTGAAAAAGAAGTTACTGGTGGTACCGATGAAAAAGCAATACGAACAGCATTGCAATGCCGCCATGTTGAAAGAGATGGGGGTGCCCGTCTTGAAGAAACTGAATAAAAAGAGCTTGGGCGATATCATTGATTGGGTAGACAGTAAGGCCATCGTTCCCGTGGACTACCCCGATAATGCTAAGGAGATTGTGGATTTGATCATCGATACCCATGGTCCTGCTACAGCCACTAAGAAACGTAAAGTTAAAAAATAAGCCCCACTCATGACCTTTAAAAACAGCGAAGCACCAGTTTTCAAACTTACCCGAAGTCATTTTGGGGAAGACTTCTTATGGGGTGTTTCCACCTCGTCCTTCCAAATTGAAGGGGGCCATGATCAAGAAGGCAAAGGACCGTCCATTTGGGATGAGTTTGCCGCCAAAAAGAATGCGATAGCCAATAACGATTCGCCCAATACCGCGGCCGATTTCTATACAAATTATAAAGAAGATATTGCTCTACTGAAAGCAATGGGGGTACCCAATTTCCGTTTTTCCATAGCCTGGTCGCGCATCTTACCGGAAGGTACGGGCACGGTCAATCAAGCCGGATTGGATTTTTACCATAAGGTGGTGGATGAGTGTATAGCGCAGGGAATCGAACCCTTTGTAACACTCTACCACTGGGATTTGCCGGCAGCTTTGGACAAACAAGGCGGGTGGACCAATAGAGAAATCACGGTATGGTTTAAGGAATATGTCACCGTATGCGTGAATGCCTTTAAAGGTAAAGTCAAGTATTGGATGGTGTTGAATGAACCTTCCGTATTTACGGGTGGAGGCTATTTCTTGGGGCTGCATGCTCCAGGCAAAAAGGGACTGGGTAATTTTTTACCCGCGATGCACCATGCATTACTTTGCCAATCCATAGGCTTTACTGCCATCAAAGAATTGGATCCTTTGGCGCAGGTAGGCACCACCTTCTCGTGTACCTATGTGACACCAAAGGCTTATACCGAAAAGGATATTAAAGCCGCTGAGCGTGTTGATTGTTTGCTGAACCGCGCCTTTATCGAACCGTCTTTGGGTATGGGTTATCCTAGCAAGATCTTGCCTTTTTTGAGGCATATGTCAAAGTACATGCTCAAAGGAGATGAGGAATTATTAAAAGTAAACTTTGATTTTATCGGCTTGCAAAATTATACCCGAGAAGTCGTAGCACACAATTCGTATGTGCCTTATATGAATGCCAAAATCGTTCCCGCCAACAAGCGTCATGTCCCCCATACCGATATGAATTGGGAAATCTATCCCAAGTCTATTTATTATATGATCTTGAAGTACAGTGCTTATGAGGACATAAAAAGCATCATCATCACCGAGAGTGGCGCCGCTTTTAAAGACGAATTAAAAGGGGGGAAGGTCAACGATAAAGAACGCTTGCATTATATCCAATCCTATTTAGAGCAAGTGCTTCATGCTAAAGAAAAAGGAGGGAAGGTAGACGGTTATTTTGTGTGGTCCCTAATGGATAATTTTGAATGGGCAGAAGGCTATCAAAAACGTTTTGGATTGGTTTATGTTGATTTTGAAACCCAAGAACGCACGGTAAAAAATTCAGGTCATTGGTATCAAGAATTTTTGGAAAAAAAAGAATAAAGTGACCGTAGGTTGCTTTATTTTTGATTGTATTTTACATTTTGGTAAACTCCTATATTTCATCGTTTTTAGCCTAATTTAACATTATAGCAACATTAAGCTGTTTTATTATTTACAAACAGGCAGTTACTGGAAACTATTTATTTACTTAAAAATTATTTTAATTTAAACTACAATTTACACCCAATTGTTGTTGTGGTTATATGTTTGCCCTGTCTAACAAAAATCTCATTTAACAATGAAAAAAAATTATTTTATTGCGGTTTTGGCCTTAGTTGTCAATTTCGTAAGTGCTCAAATTGAGCCGACTGCTTATCGTGGTGCCTTCGCACCAGCTCCTACAGCAATGTGGACTGATTCATGGACCAACTGGGATCCACAGAATGAGCCTTACACAGATGCTGCAACTGTAGTTAATGTAACAACTAACATTACTGCAAACACTACATGGACTACTGGAAAAACGTACAAAATTTCTGGATTGATCTATGTAACTAACAATGCTACTTTAACCATCCAAGCGGGTGTAGTAGTTAAAGGAATTTACACTAATACAGGAACGGCTTTGATCGTTACTAAAGGTGCTAAATTAAACGCTATTGGAACGGCTTCTGCTCCAATTGTATTTACTTCTGCTAAAGCTGCTGGTCAAAGAGCTGCTGGAGACTGGGGAGGAATCATCCTTTTAGGTAAAGCTGGTTTCAACTTGAACGGTGGAATTAACAACATCGAAGGTATTACAGCTACTGTAAATACTGAGTACGGTGGTGGCGCTACTCCAATTGATAGCGACAACTCTGGAACAATGAAATACTGTAGAATCGAATTCCCTGGATTCGTATTCTCTCCAAACAACGAGATCAACGGTTTAACTTTTGGTTCTGTTGGTAGTGGTACTACTATTGATTATGTACAAGTTTCTTACTCTGGTGATGATTCATTTGAGTGGTTTGGTGGTGCTGTAAACTGTAAACACATTGTGGCTTACAAAGGTTTAGATGACGATTTCGATACTGATAACGGTTACAAAGGATTAGTTCAATACGTTTTAGGTGTAAGAGACCCTTCTATCGCTGATAACCCATCAGTTTCTACTTCTGAAGGTTTTGAATCAGATAACAATGCGGCTGGTTCTGAGCC
>CANFZC010000129.1 GCA_947451475.1 Flavobacteriaceae bacterium
GTATATTTTTGGAATTATTATATTCGCATAAAATTGCGAACTAACATGAAAAAAACCTACTTATTGTGGCTGTGTCTTTCGATATCGGTTGTTTTTGCCCAAAACAAACAGCGCTCCACTGCAGCCATAGCCGAATCAGAACTAAAAGCGGCTTCACAACTGCTATCGGTGCAAGTAAATCCGAATACCCAGAATTATGATATCACGTATCACAAGTTGGAATTCACCTTGAATCCCACGGTTAAGTTTATCACGGGTAAGATCACCACGACTTTTACGGCAGTGACCAATATGATTACTATTACCTTTGATTTTGCCAATGCTTTAACGACCAGTTCGGTGAAGATGGGAGCCACAAATTTGGCTTTTACCGAAAACAACAATAACGAATTGATCATCACCTTGCCAACCCCTTTAGCAGCGGGCAGTTCGGCTACGGTAGAAGTGAATTACTCGGGAGTGCCGCCTAGCAATGGCTTTGATGCCTTTGTGCAAACGACGCACAACAACAGCGGTATTATTTGGACCTTATCAGAGCCTTTTGGTGCTAGAGATTGGTGGCCTTGTAAGCAGGATTTGAATGATAAAATTGACAGTATCGACGTGTTTATTACGGCGCCTGCTCAATATTTGAGTGTTGCTAACGGGGTAGAGCCAGAAGCTCCAGTTATGAATGGTACCAGTAAAACAACCCATTTCCATCATGGCTATCCGATACCGGCCTATTTAATTGCGTTCGCTTGTACTAATTACACCGTGTACAATCAGACGGGGGGCACGCCGCCCAATGAGTACCCGATCATCAACTACATCTATCCCGAAGATTTTGCTTCGGTGCAACCCCAATTGGACGAAACGCCCAACATATTAGCCTTATATGAAACCCTGTTTGAGTTATATCCGTTTCACAATGAAAAATACGGACATGCGCAGTTTGGCTGGGGTGGCGGTATGGAGCACACGACGGTTTCCTTTATGGTGGGCTTTGATCGTCAGTTGATTGCCCATGAAATGGGGCACCAATGGTTTGGCGACAAAATTACTTGCGGGACCTGGAAAGACATTTGGTTGAATGAGGGTTTTGCTACCTATTTGGCCGACTTGGTGATTGAGAACTTTGACGGAGTGGATGCTTTTGTGGCCGATAAAGCCGCTATGATATCGAGCATTACCTCGGTGCCGAATGGAGCGGTTTATTTGACCGATAACGAAGCAACCAATGTGAATCGTATTTTCAGCAGTAGGTTGAGTTATGACAAGGGCGCTATGGTTTTGGAGATGTTGCGTTTTAAATTAGGAGATACCGCGTTCTTCCAAGGCATGAAAAACTACTTGGCCGATCCAGCTTTGGCCTATGGGTATGCCTTGACGCCTAATTTTCAGGCGCATATGGAAGCGGTGTATGGAGCAAGTTTGACCGAGTTCTTTAACGACTGGGTGTACCACCAAGGCTATCCAACCTATACCATTGCAGCCCAGAACTGGGGCGCGGGGCAAGCTAAGTTTGTGGTGAATCAAACCCAATCGGATGCCTCAGTGAGTTATTTTGAGATGCCTGTGCCGGTAAGAATCCATGGAGCGGGCGGACAAGTAGCTGACGTAGTTTTAAATAACACCGTTAACGGAGAAGAACTTATTATTGAGGTACCTTTTGTGGTGACCAGTGTAGAATTTGACCCGGAGCGTCATTTGATAGCCCAAAATTCGACCATCACCTTGGGGAATGAGACGTTTGATTTAGACCACGCGATTGCGGTATATCCCAATCCGACGAACGATTATTTGCAGATTCAAATGCCATCCACTACAGCCTTGGATAAGGTTAGGGTTTACAACAATATAGGACAAGTTGTTTTGGAAGATACGACTTCATCCATCAATGTAAGCAGCCTGTCTGCGGGAGTTCATTATATTGATATCCAAACGAGTGAGGGCGTATATCATAAAAAATTCATAAAAAGATAACCTAAACTAAAATAATATGTGCGAGAGTAAGGTGGAAACCTTACTTTTGTGCGTTTATAAGAAACCGATACCTAAAAAATGGAAATTGCAATCAAATTATCTCAATTTTTATTGAGTTTATCAATACTAATCATACTGCACGAACTGGGGCATTTTATCCCGGCCAAATTATTTAAAACCCGAGTAGAGAAGTTCTACTTATTCTTTGATGTTAACTACTCTTTATTCAAAAAGAAAATTGGCGATACCGAGTACGGCATCGGTTGGTTACCCTTAGGAGGTTATGTAAAAATCTCTGGTATGATTGATGAGAGCATGGACAAGGAGCAAATGCAGGGCGAGCCACAACCGTGGGAGTTTCGTTCGAAGCCTACTTGGCAGCGTTTAATCATCATGTTGGGTGGTGTTATCGTTAACTTCATCTTGGCGTTCATCATTTACATTGGGATGACCTTCTTTTATGGAGAGCAATACATTGCCAATGCCGAAGTGAAGGACGGGGTATCCATCGAAAACCCAATCATGCAAGAGATTGGATTTAAAACGGGAGACAAAATTGTAAGCATCGACGGTAAACCGTTAGAACGTTTAGATCCAAGTATTTCAGAAAAAATATTAATGGCGAAGAGCGTGGTGGTGAACCGTGCAGGGGCCGATCAAGAAATTAAGTTACCCGTAAACTTCATAGACAAATTATTATCAGGACCTAAAATGCCTTTGGCCGAATTGCGCATGCCGTTTGCCATTGGAGGCATACCTTCTGATTCACAAAATCAAAACTTAAAAGCAAAAGACATCATCATTAGTCTTAACGGACAAAAGACCAAATACTTTGATGAGGTAAAAGGCATCTTGGAGGCTAATAAAGGCAAAACCATCGCAGCAGTGGTGCTTAGAGATGAGAAAGAAGTGACGGTACCCGTAGTGGTGTCCAAAGAAGGAAAGTTGGGCGTTCAATTGGGCGGCATCAATATGGATTCCTTAGAAAAGTTGGGGTACTACAAAGTAAGCAAGCAAGAATTTGGTTTCTTTGAATCCATCCCAGTAGGTCTAGACCGTGGTTGGACGCAATTGAGCAATTATGGCAAACAGTTAAAGGCGATCTTCAATCCGAGTACCGGAGCCTATAAAGGCGTAGGAGGCTTTAAAGCCATCTTTGATATCTTTCCGAAGACGTGGAGTTGGGAAGCGTTTTGGGGCATTACAGCCTTGTTATCCATCATGCTAGGGGTAATGAATTTATTGCCAATCCCGGCCCTTGATGGCGGACATGTGATGTTTTTATTATACGAGATGATTTCGGGTAAAAAGCCTAGTGATAAGTTTATGGAGCGCGCTCAATTGGTTGGGTTTGTATTACTTATTACCTTGTTGCTTTTTGCTAATGGGAATGATATCTACAAGGCGATTTTCCGCAAGTAATATTTTTTTAAATTTTATTCGATTTTATTTGCAAAAAATAAAATTCGTTCTATCTTTGCAACCGCTTAAAAGAGATAACATCTTCCTCCTTAGCTCAGTTGGTTAGAGCATCTGACTGTTAATCAGAGGGTCCTTGGTTCGAGCCCAAGAGGGGGAGCAGTATACAAAAGACTTCATAGAAATATGAGGTCTTTTTTATTGACAAAACTTTCCAAGAGTTAGCACATAGTTAGCACAAATTATTTCCAATGAAAGACCATAATCATTTCTATTATGGCAAATGTAAAAATGCTCTTAGACACTCGTAGAGCGAAATCAAATGGAAATTTCAATGTTATTTTTAGAATTACACACTTTAAAAAGGTTTACACCATTAATTCAGGTGTAGCAATTTTACAAAAACACTGGAATGAAAAGAAAGGTGAGATAGATAAATCACATCCTAATTCAAAATTAGCAAATTTGAAACTGTCAAAAAAGTACTTTCAAATTCAGCAAGCAATAATGAAGTTAGATGATAATTTCTCCATAGAAGGACTCAGAAATCTAATTGAAGGCAAACCTGCCAATAATGAGCCAGCTGACTTTAAAACATTCTCTGAA
>CANFZC010000130.1 GCA_947451475.1 Flavobacteriaceae bacterium
GCCTCTTTAGCGGGAAAGGCAAACAGTATCGCGACCATTTTTACTTTAGACATTTATAAAAACCATTTAAATAAGGAAGCTAGTGAAAAGCGTTTAGTGACTATTGGCAAGTTTACCATTCTTACTGCCATGTTGTTAGCGGTAGTTATTGCACCGTTTTTAGGCATCAATAAAAAGGGAGGATTTCAATTTATTCAAGAGTGCACGGGCCTTGTTAGTCCCGGTGTTTTTGCCATGTTTATCATGGGCTTCTTTTGGAAAAAGACGACTTCTAATGCCGCATTATTTGCAATGATTGGCGGCTTATTGTTTTCTATTTTATTTACAGTTATGCCTTCCTTATTGGATTTGAGTTTTTTAAATCCGATGGGATTTTCAGTACCTAACGTTCAGGGAGTTTATGAAATTCCTTTTATCGACCGTATGGGATTTGTATTTATGATCTGTATCCTAGGCATGGGGGTTATTAGTATTTATGAAACCAAAAAAGGAGTTCCAACTAATGGTTTGGAGGTAGAGGCATCTATGTTTAAAATGTCTCCTAGTTTTATAGTGGGTACGGTGATTATCCTATCCGTTTTGGCGGCGTTGTACACTGTATTTTGGTAGACTTAGGTTTTATGGTTAAGCATTAGACTCACTTTGCCATATAATTGCGGAAATTCCATTTGAAACAGATGTGGCGTTTCAAAATAATGTTCGACGATAACTGCAATGAATTCATAGGCATTTGTAAAGGCATAAATCCTGAAATAATCGGAATCAATTAATCTTTGGCGATTTGGAGGGTAATTTACTTCTTTAACTAATTGTTCATAATGCATTTTAAAGGTTACTGAACTGGCATCGCTGTTTCGAAGACTATGATGCAGTACTACATGAGTAAATTCATGTATTCCTAAGTTTAAATTATCATTAGTAATATCATATCCAATGCTAAAATCATTCCATGAAAAGACTACGGCTTTCATGTGAGGATTGAATTCGCCTTTATGATATTCTTCGTTAAGGGTAGAGTAATAAACGTCGGGATAAATTATTATTTTATCGAAGGCATCAATCAGGTATTTTCTCATACCAAAAGTAAGCATAACATAAGTAGCCGCAATCAGCGTTTGTACTTCAGTTGTTACTTCAAAGTGTTCTCTTGGTATGTATGCATATTGGGTTGTAAAATTAGATAAACGGTGCTGGAAATACCTTTTTTCTTTGGGTGGTAATTTTTTATAGTATTCGAACTTCGCCCTAAGTATGTATTCTTGTTCGGGGGATATTTTTTTGAGTCGGAAATAAAAATGAATGTAGAGAGGCTTTTTAAAAATATAGATCCATGCATCATCAATTCCATTAAAAAGAATCATTAACACGAGTAGCAGAAATCCTCCTGCAACGAGAAGAACAATTAAGATGGGTATAAATTCCATTGGGGAAAGATATTAAAAAAGCATCAAATGTTCGCTTTAATTCATACCCTCCTAGAACCTTTTGCCAATTTTAAGATTTCAACCATAAATTTCTAAAACTTCTATCTTTATCATAATCAGTTGCTTGTTTCTCTATATTGAAATACCGGTTCCCTCGCGGATCATTTCCCACTCCGGCGAGATAGGTCCAATTTCCCCAATTACTGCATACATCGTAATCGATTAATTGTTGTTCGAAATAGGCGGCGCCATAACGCCAATCTAACTTCAAATCGTTGCACAAGTAGCTCGCCACATTTTGTCGGCCACGGTTACTCATGAATCCGCTGCGCTTTAATTCGATCATGTTGGCGTCCACAAAATCAACTCCTGTTCTTCCATCAATCCATTTTTGAAGCAATGCAGCATCATGTGCATTGACGGGGAGTTCCTTATTTTGAATTCCGGAGAGTTGAAACAACTTAGTATTGTATTTTTTCATCATGAATCTAAAGTAATCGCGCCATAACAATTCAAAGACTAACCAGTAGGTTGATTCATTGGCTCCAATTTGCTGTTCAAATCGTTTTAATTCCTGATTTATAAATCGGGGTGAAATACATCCCATAGCTAACCAGGCTGAAAACTTGGAAGAATAATCGGCTCCTACGAGACCATTTCTAGTTTCTTTGTAAGTCGCAATTCCTTTTGTATCAAAAAAATAATGATTTAGTCGCTTAATTGCTTCGGATTCTCCTCCTTTAAAAGCAATGGCAGCTCTTTTATCAATGTATTTCCTTTTGAGGTTTAAGGCCTCTATTGAAGGTAGATTTATAGGATCTATTTGTGGGGAGTTTATTTGGCTTGGTTTATCAAAAGGAATTCTGATTTGGGCATCTTTTTCAATTTTTTTTCGGAAAGTAGTAAATACATCAGGAATGTCTTTAATTGTAAAAGGTAAATCTTCTGCATGGTATAGGGTACTGGTGCTGTAGGTTTGCAGTTCGCATTTCAATTTAAAAAGTGCTTCTTGAACCAAGAATTCTGTTTGTTTTTCTTCATAAGACACCTCTCGTTTTGCTACTACTTTGGTCGCTTTGAATTGTAGCACTACTTTGGGGATTTCAATTTCGGGTTTTCCTTTAAGGATGAGTAAGCCTGAGCCTAATGCCCTTAAATTTTTATCTAAATCTAGTAAAGCTTCATTCAGAAATTGCGCTCTAAAAGCCCCCGTTTTTTGGAAAGCAAAATCAGTTGTAGTGAAATGACTTTCGTCATAACAATAAATGGGCACTATGGCATCACTTTGCGCTAGGGCTTTAATAATGGTTTCGTTATCGTGCAACCGCAAATCCGTCTTAAACCAAACAATAGTAGTTTTCATAGTTCGTTGATGTTATTTAAATAGTAATCTGCTTGTAGTAGCAGGGCTTCTTTATCTTGGGGTTTCATTTTTCTCCATACGTTATACATCATTCCTATACGAGGATTTGAAGCCAATTTTTGTTCGTTTTTATCATAGAAATTCCAATACAAACTATTAAAAGGGCAGGCCTTATCCCCTATTTTTACATTTTTCTTGTAGTAACAGCTTCCACAGTAGTGACTCATTTTATCGATGTAAGCTGCGGAGCTCACATAAGGTTTAGTTCCCACTATGCCACCATCGGCAAATTGGCTCATACCTCGGGTGTTGGTTATTTCAACCCATTCAAAGGCATCCATATAAATCCCCAGATACCATTCGTCTATTTGATCCGGATGTATCCCCGCCAGTAATGCAAAATTACCTGTAATCATTAACCGTTGAATGTGATGCGCATAGGCAAATTGTAGTGATTGATTTATGGCATCACTTAGGCAATGCATTTTTGTTTTTCCGGTCCAAAACCAGGTCGGCAATGCTGCTTGATGGTTGAAGAAATTTAGGGTAGCGTAGGTTGGCATTTTGTTCCAGTAAATGCCTCTCATGTATTCGCGCCAACCGATAATTTGGCGTACAAAGCCTTCTAGCTGGTTGAACTCAATCTCCGTTGGTCTTTTTTCCCATTCTGCTATAGCGCGGGCAATAACTTCTTGCGGTGAAATTAATTTGACATTCATGGAAAACGAAATTCGGGAATGATACAGCGACCATTCATTTGGGGTCATCGCGTCTTGATAGGTTCCGAATAACGGCAAACATTCGGTCGCAAAAAAATCTAATAAGGTTATTGATTGTTGCCGGTTGATGGGCCATATGAATCGAGTAGCATCGATAGTACCTATCGTTTTACAGTTTGACAGCACAATCTCGTTGTAAAGTGCTGTTACCTCATTGTTGAATAGGTAAGGAGGTAAAGGTTTATGGTCTTTCGGCAATTTTTTACGGTTATCCGAGTCATAGTTCCATTGTCCTGTGAGCGGTTGGTCACCCTCCATTAAAACGTGATGTTTTTTACGCAAGGCCCGATAGAAACTTTCCATTAGAAAC
>CANFZC010000131.1 GCA_947451475.1 Flavobacteriaceae bacterium
GGTATTTATTTAGCAGTTATTAAATTTAATAGGCTCAATATTGAGAATTGTTTATTTTTATTTTGGCTAAAATTAAACCTTATTTTGTTTAAATTAAAGGGATAGAGTTGATAGATAGGCAATTACAATAAATTAGAAAATTTCAATGGTTTTACTTCTTTTTAGTTCAATTATTTTGATAAATAAAAACTTCTATTTTTAAAGAATTATATAACAGTTTCTAAATCCGTTTTGTTAAATTTACTAGCTATGAAAAATTCGGATGTACTGATATTAGGCGGTGGTTTGGCTGGACTAACAGCTGCCCTTCAATTATTGAAAGAAGGTTATACCGTAACTGTTTTTGAAAAAAATGAATTCCCCAAACACAAAGTTTGTGGTGAATACATTTCCAATGAAGTCTTACCTTACTTAAAATCACTCGATTTGGATATGGACCTACTAAAGCCTACACAAATCAACCAGCTTTCCTTTTCATTAGTTTCTGGAAAAACAATTAAGACTACTTTGCCTTTGGGTGGATTTGGAGTAAGTCGATATACTTTGGATTATTATTTACACAATGAAGTAATAAAACGAGGTGGGAAGGTACAACATGAAAAAGTGATCGATGTTTTTTATGATGACGACCTATTTACTATTACTACTCAGAAGTCGGTTTACATTGGCAAAACAGCACTAGGCGCCTATGGAAAGCGCTCCAACCTAGATGTTAAATTGAATAGAGAATTCCTAGAGGAGCCTTCACATTGGTTAGCGGTAAAAGCGCATTATCGGCTTGATTTCCCAGATGATTTAGTAGGATTGCATCATTTTAAGGGAGGATATTGCGGTGTTTCCAAAGTTGAAAACGATTTAGTAAACATTTGTTATTTGGGGAATTACGAGACGTTTAAGGAACATAAGGATATACAAGAATATCAAGATAAGGTAGTGAGTCAAAACCCCAATTTAAAAGCGGTATTTGATAAGGCGCTACTCCAATTTGAAAAACCATTGGTGATCAGCCAAATCTCTTTCGATTCCAAAACAACCATAGAAAACAATATGTTGATGATAGGGGATACCGCTGGTTTAATTCATCCTTTATGTGGAAACGGTATGGCAATTGCCATTCACAGTGCTAAATTGGCTTGTGAGGCACTTATTCCTTTTTTAGAGCACCAAGTGTCAAGGGAGCAAATGGAAAAGAATTATAACAAGAATTGGAATTACCATTTCAAATCTCGTTTGAGGACCGGAAGGGTGCTTGGCTATTTATTGCAAAATGAAAAATTAGCAACTGCGGTCTTGCAGTTACTTTTTATTTTTCCAAGTATGTTGCCTTTGTTAATAAAAAAAACCCATGGAAAGCTCCTATGAATTGGATTAATACAAAGTACCGAACGCAGCAAACCGAAATAATGGATGACTTCACTCTAGAGGGAGAAGTTCTTAGAGAGGCCTTGGATAAAATCGCTCAAATAAATCAATTGTTAGGAGGAAATAAACTCACATTACAAGGGGTAAAAAAAATACTTAACCGACATGACAAAGCGAATGAAATTACAATAGTAGATGTGGGTTGTGGTAATGGTGATATGCTCAGAACACTTGCTAAATTTGGTGAAAAAGAAGGATTTAAATTAACTCTAATTGGCATTGATGCGAATAATTTTACCATAAATCATGCACAAAACTTGTCCTTACACTATCCCAATATAAGGTACCGTTGTGAAGATGTTTTTGAATCCTCCTTTAAAGAAATTCAATATGATGTAGTATTGTGTACGTTGACCTTGCATCATTTTAAAGACGAAGAAATCATCAATCTATTGCATGTTTTTCAGCAAAATGCAAAGTTTGGAATGGTCATAAATGATTTACAAAGAAGCGCACTTTCGTATCGTTTGTTTGAAGCCCTGTGTTTTGTATTCCGGCTCAATCCGATGTCAAAAGAGGATGGACTGGTTTCCATTTTAAGAGGATTTAATAAAAAGGAATTACAAGCCTATTCAAAGCAATTGCAGTTTAAGGACTTTACCATCCAATGGAAATGGGCCTTTCGCTACCAATGGATTATCAAAACAGTTGATCGTCAAGGATGAATATTTAATATAATGGATCAGCTATAATCTATCCTTTTCAAAAAAATATATGAATGTAAAAATAGTTTCCGTAGCCAAAGAGTTGCCTCAGTATTCCCGAACAACCGCTGAAATCCTTCCTTTTTTGGATGCCTGGTTGTTGGGTCAAGACGAGCGCTTTATCCGTAAAGTCAAAAAGATTTTTGAAGGCGCCATGGTCGATAAGCGCTATTCTATTATGGATCCCGTGGAGGTTTTCACTAAAACTTCTTTTGAGGAGCGCAACGCTATTTATGTGCGTGAGGTCATTGCTTTGGGTGAAAAAGTTTTAGATAAATCGTTGAAGAAAGCGAATTGGAATCCAAGTGAGCTCGATTACATCATTACCGTTAGTTGCACGGGCATCATGATACCGTCCTTAGATGCTTATTTAATTAACGCTTTGAAGTTGCGTCAAGATGTGGTGCGCCTTCCTGTGACTGAAATGGGCTGTGCGGCAGGGATTTCGGGAATCATGTATGCTAAAAACTTTTTGCTAGCCAATCCTGGAAAAAGAGCTGCTGTAATAGCCGTGGAAAGTCCGACAGCCACCTTCCAACTGGATGATTATTCCATGGCTAATGTAGTAAGTGCTGCCATTTTTGGCGATGGAGCAGCTTGTGTGTTACTTTCATCGCATGAGGAAGATGCTGGTCCTAGAATTCTAGATGATGAAATGTACCATTTCTATGATTCGATTCATATGATGGGTTTCCAACTTAAAAATTCAGGCTTACAAATGGTATTGGATATTGAAGTTCCTGATACGATTGCGTCGCATTTCCCAGATATTATACATCCTTTTTTGGCCAAAAACAATATAGAGATGGAAGACATTGACCATTTGATTTTTCATCCTGGTGGTAAAAAAATTGTTCAAACCGTTGAAGGCTTGTTTGCTGATCTAGGCAAAAACATTAATGACACCAAAGAAGTCTTACGATTATACGGAAATATGTCTAGCGCAACCGTTCTTTATGTGTTAGAACGCGTTATGGATAGTAAACCCCAACAAGGAGAAAAGGGATTATTGTTGAGCTTTGGTCCTGGTTTTTCAGCTCAGCGAATATTAATTGAATTTTGATGTATAAAGAGATTTTAGATAAGTTGCCTTATTCAAAGCCATTCCTTTTTGTGGATGCGTTGTTGGATGTAACTCAAAATAGTGTGAAAGGAGTATATACCTATACCCCAGATTCAGATTTTTACAAAGGGCATTTTAAAAACAATCCCATTACACCAGGGGTTATATTGACAGAAACGATGGCGCAAATTGGGGTAGTTTGTTTGGGGATTTATTTAACAGAGGACCAAATCAATGCAAGCCCGAAAATTGCTTTAACTTCCTCTGATATTGAGTATGTTAAACCTGTATTTCCAAATGAAAAAGTAACCGTGGTTTCAGAGAAAGTCTATTTTCGATTTGGTAAATTAAAATGCAAGGTAAAAATGATGAATTCGCAAAACGAAATAGTATGCCAAGGCACTATAGCCGGTATGATTGTATGAATAGAAGAGTTGTCATAACGGGACTTGGTGTGGTCGCTCCCAACGGAGTAGGCCTAAAAGCCTTTACTCACGCTATAAAAAATGGACTATCGGGTATCCAACATGATGTGGAATTAGAACGACTGCAGTTTTCTTGTCAAATATCAGGTAAACCAGCTCTTTCAGACGAACTAATTGGTCA
>CANFZC010000132.1 GCA_947451475.1 Flavobacteriaceae bacterium
ATTTCTTCGCCTTCAATAGCACAAGGACCTGCAAGTACAAAGAAATTTCCACTATCAGTATTCTTGATTTGTGGAATGGAATTTATGTTCATAAATTTTTCGATTTTAAAAACCGCTAAGTTATGAAATATTTAGTTAGTAGATAAAGTTAATTTGTTAACTTATTTTTTAACGGTTAAGCCCATTGGCACCAATAAGTAGCCTCTTTCATAGATGTTTACATAAAGCTTTACTGCTTCTTTTTGGCCTTCCCATTTTAACTCATAAACATCCAAAAAACCAGCGCCCATATCGCTTCTTTTTGTAGGAAATGGACAGCAGCTTTCCAATTTAACAAACGATATTTTTTCACCATTCGGACCTGCTAATGCTTTCAAATAGCGCTCGGCATTCAAATTCTCATCAGTAGAATTTCGATAAAATACATTCGCAGGATAATCAGGGTCATAACCATATTTAGGGTCTTTACTATATTGAGTCAATACAAAAGTATTGTCTTTAGTTAATTGGGGAATAGGTGCATTATTGTCCACATTCTTTAAAGTAGAACGCGTACTCACGCAAGAAACAAAAAGGGTAAGCAGCAATAGGATACCAAAAAAGGAACGAACTTTTTTCATAATACTTGTTTTTTCTCTCGTAATACAATAACCGTGCAAATTATTTTTTGTTACGAATAACTAACGATAGTAGCGCACCAACAATTACTCCAGTAGACAAATCACTAAAGGCACTCTGTAACATAAAACTTTTTAAGTTGAAATAGCCTTCAGCAGCCGATTTGCTAATGGGATGCGAAACTAGCGAAGCATTCGTCTTATAGGCGATAATAGTCTCAAAAAAATGAGGTGTAATACTACTATAAATAACAAATTGAGCGATAGGTGCCATCAAAGCAATAATAAAAGAAAGCATCACCCCACTTACAAATCCCTGAGACCATGTCATTGTGCCATCAAAAAAATATTTTTTCTTCTCCCTTAATGCAACGATATAAAAGAGTAGGGCTGGGATCGCAATTAAATTAGTATACAACCCATAGTGGGCAATATAAACATCATGTAATCCTATAAGTTGTTCTCCTATGGCCCATGCTAAAGTCAGTAATGTAAAGCGAATGGCCCATTTAATCTCAATTGTGTAGTTTTTCATTTAGTAACATAATTTAGCCCAAAAATACTTTTTTTTCATCGAATGCCGACCGTTTTTCAACCGCTAAAATTACTACTTTTGTCAAAAAATTAAGCTATGGAGTATTTTACACATACGTGGCATTGGGCCATTTCCGGTTTTCTGATCGGATTAATAATGCTAGCACTGACTTATTTCGGAAATTCTTTTGGGATGTCTTCAAACCTACGATCCTTGTGCGCAATGACTGGTATTGGAAAAAGAATCCCTTTTTTTGATTGGGACTGGAAATCACAACGCTGGAACTTAGTCGTAGTTATTGGAGCTATGATAGGAGGGTATGTCGCCATCCATTTCTTGAGTGATCCTTCAAATGTGTCGCTTAACCCAAAAACGCTTCAGCAATTAGCGGCCTTGGGTATTGATGCGCCCAACGGTAAAGTGCTGCCCAATGCGTTGTTTGGCGACCAAGCGTTTCATTCGCCAAAATTAATTTTGGTATTAATAGGAGGCGGTATTCTTATAGGATTTGGTTCACGCTATGCCGGTGGCTGCACTTCTGGGCACGCCATTTCAGGACTAAGCAACCTACAGCTTCCTTCCTTGAAAGCCGTTATTGGATTTTTTGTAGGCGGACTCATTATGGCTCATTTTCTTTTACCTCTAATTTTTTAAGCAATGAATTTACTCAAATATCTATTGGTGGGGTTCGTATTCGGAATCGTACTAACCAAATCAGAAGCTGTTTCCTGGTACCGAATTTATGAAATGTTCCAATTCCAATCGTTCCACATGTTTGGCATCATCATGACAGCCATCATTACAGGAGTAATCGGACTCCAAATTATAAAAAGAAAGAAAATAAAAGACATAGCTGGAAATCCTATTTATATACAAGACAAAGAAGATGGCAATGTTAGACTCTTTGCCGGTGGTTTGTTTTTCGGCTTAGGATGGGCTCTTGTTGGAGCGTGTCCCGGACCCATATTCATACTTCTCGGATCTGGTTTCATGAGTGCCGCTTTGATTTTGTTTGGAGCTTTATTTGGTACTTTTCTTTATGGTGTTTTAAAGGATAAACTACCTCATTAAAAATAAGTCAATAAAGTCTAATTGAAATCCTATAGAGTTTACTCAGAGTTTATATAGAGTTTACTTAAAGCCTACTATAAGTGTACCTAGACTTTAGTCTTGCTTGACCCTTCCTTTAGATCAGCAGTTTCCAACCTGTCAGGTTTTTCTAACCTGACAGGTTTAATCCCAACAAAACACCTAGACTGCTTTACTCATAACTGAATACCGCGACTGCCTGCTGCTTACTGGTTTTATTCCACTTCGTTCCATCAGTCGTCTCGTCTTACGACGAGCCTCGTGTCCGCCTCCGCGGGAAAGACAAACATTCTAAGAAAAAAAGCCGACTGCGACTGAGACTGTGACTACAAACCCAACCTTAAACCTTAAACCTGAAACTTGAAACTTGAAACCTGAAACAAAAAAAAGCCACTCATGGAGTGGCTTTTTTATTCGAGTGACCTTTTTTATTTATCGTTTCATAGCAAAATGCCCCTTAAACTGATTGTTATACTTCCCATCCAAATATTCCACCGTAAACCAATAATCATCCGATGGCATTTCACGACCGTTAAAAGTACCGTCCCAACCCTCGGTCGTCGGACTCAGTTGCTTCAACAGTTTGCCATGGCGGTCAAAAATATAGATCTTGGCATAAGGCTGCCCCTGCAAACCATGAATGTTCCAGTTATCGTGTATGCCGTCATTATTCGGAGTAAAATAAGGAGGGTAATCGATGGTTTCCACATTCTCGATAAGTTGTACGCCACATGAATAGCCATCCGGACTCAAAGTATCCCATACATAGATGGTGTGTGTTCCTATAGAGACATTCTCAAAGATTGGATTCATTTGTCGTGGTCCATCGTCTAAGCTGTATTGGTATAATCCATAACCGTCGTTGGTCACTGTAATCACTTGGTTTTCTGCAAAGGCATTAGTAACCGTATAACTCAAGTTAGCCGCTTGCCCTGATTTAATCACATCAAACGTAGACGCCGGAGTAATCACAGAAGTACAGCCCAACATCGGTGGGTTCACACTCACTGCCTCTACCGTGTACACTACATGCGTAGCAGTAGTAGCGATATCGGTGATTTGTAGGGTGCTACTGTTTTGTCCTGCTATTAACTGCCCGTCAGCATACCAGTTGAAGGTATAATTCGGAGCGGTAATACCACTGTCTAAGATTAAATTGTTCACTACGGTCGTAGTTGGCCAAGTCACACAAGCAACATTACTGCCTGTGTTACTGGTAATAACTGGTTTGGCTAGTTTCTCGATTACTACGTCG
>CANFZC010000133.1 GCA_947451475.1 Flavobacteriaceae bacterium
AAAAAAAGAAAAAGACATAAGGTAGCTACTCACAAGCGTAAAAAAAGAGCGAGAGCTAACCGTCACAAAAAGAAAAAGTAGTTCTAAACTACTTTTCTTTTTTTAAAAAACGTTCATTGAAATTGAGAAGAGAAGCAAGAGTCAAGAAACAAGAATCAAGACAATGTGTCTTTTTTCTTGCTGTTTAATTCTACTTTTTTATTCTCGTCGGGTAAAAACAATACCTGTTTAAAATGTTTAATCCATCCTAACATTCTGTTATGAGTTATGAGTTATGAGTTATGAGTTGCGAAACTTTTGACTTTCGACTTTTGTCTTTTGACTTAAAGTTTGGATAAAAATTTACAACATGAATAAAGAACTTATCATCCGTAGTGGTGAAGATGCTGTAGATTTTGCCTTATTAAAAGATGGAAAACTAATTGAATTACACAAACAAGAAGAAACAAGCAACTTCCAAGTAGGTGATATTTTTATTGCCAAAATCAGGAAACCCGTTGCAGGTCTTAACGCCGCTTTTGTAAATGTAGGCTTTGAAAAAGATGCCTTTTTACATTACCACGATTTAGGACCTAGTTTAGCTTCCTATTTGAAATTCATAAAACTTGTAAGCGCAGGTAAACTAAAAGATTTCTCCCTAAAAAACTTTCAGTTTGAGAAAGAGATTGATAAAAACGGCACCATAGCAGACATTCTGAGTGCCAATCAATCGATATTAGTACAAGTCGTAAAAGAACCTATCTCTACCAAAGGTCCGCGGATAAGCTCAGAGCTTTCTTTCGCAGGACGATTTGTAGTGTTAGTTCCTTTTTCTGATCGCGTTTCTATTTCACAAAAAATAGAATCTAAAGAAGAGAAAGACCGACTTAAAAAACTAGTACAATCTGTCAAACCTAAAGGTTTTGGCGTTATTGTGAGAACAGTAGCCGAAGGCAAAAGCATAGCCGAATTAGAAAAAGATTTGCAGAACTTATTATCAAGATGGACTGCAATGTGTAAAAAATTACCAACCGCTCATCATCCGTCCAAGATATTAGGAGAGCTTAATAAAGCTTCTTCTATACTCCGAGACGTATTTAACGATACTTTTACCAGTATCCAAATTGATGATGAAGAGTTGTACCAAGAAACTAAGGACTATTTAGCCGAAATAGCTCCTGATAAACAAAAAATAGTAAAACTTTATCAGTCGAAAGACACGCCATTGTTTGAAAAATACCATATAGAGCGACAAATCAAAACGTCTTTTGGGCGCACGGTTTCCATGAGTAAAGGAGCTTATTTGATTATAGAACACACCGAAGCTTTACACGTTATCGACGTGAATAGCGGAAACCGTTCTAACAAAGCAAGCAACCAGGAAGACACCGCATTAGAAGTCAATATGATTGCCGCTGCCGAAATCGCTAGACAATTACGTCTAAGAGATATGGGAGGTATAATTGTAGTCGATTTTATCGATATGCAAAATTCAGACAACCGTCAAGTATTGTTCAACTTTTTGAGAGAAGAGATGAGCGATGATAAAGCCAAACACAAGATATTACCTCCAAGTAAATTTGGACTAGTCCAGATCACCCGTCAAAGGGTACGCCCAGAGGTTAATATCGAAACAAGAGAAGAAAATCCAAACAACTTGAGTGGTGATGTAGATGCACCAATTCAAATCATTGACAAGATTCATTTTTCACTTGAAAAGATTATCAAAGACCATAGTGGAGTGAAACTAAACGTTCACCCTTTTGTGGCAGCATACCTTAAAAAAGGTTTTCCATCATTACGTTCAAAATGGTTTTTTGAACATAAAAAGTGGGTGAAAATTATACCTCGTGACGCTTACACGTACTTAGAATATCACTTCTTTGACAATGAAGGAAATGAGATTCAAGAATAAATAAAAAAACCGCCTTGCTAACGCTTGGCGGTTTTTTGATTTTTACTAGCAGGCTTTTATATATCTTTGAGCCTCAATCATCATTATGAAAAATCTATACTTCCTTTTTGTTATTACCCTTATCGGATTCCTATCAAATGCGCAAATCATTAACATCCCGGATGCTAATTTTAAAACGAGATTACTGCAATCCAGTACCACTAGTAGTATCGCTAAAGATAATTTTGGCGCATCGATCAAAATTGACACGAATAACGATAATGAAATTCAGGTAAATGAAGCTTTATTAGTCTATAGATTAACAGTTTCTTATGCGGCCATTACCGATTTAACGGGCATAGGGAGCTTTACCAACTTAAAACAGTTGTTTTGTGAGAACAACCAACTTACGAGTTTAAATGTTAGCACCTTAACGCACCTCGAACTCCTAAACTGCCAAAACAATCAAGTACTAGCAGGAGCATTGGACGTCTCAATGTTACCAAGTTTGAAAGAATTAAACTGTAATAATAATTCTCTGACATCCCTAAATGTAAATGGTTTAGTAAATCTTGAAAACCTATATTGTAGCCAAAACAACCTGTCAAACTTAAATGTAGCCAGTTTAGTTCATTTGAAATATCTATCGTGTTCAGATAATCAACTTACATCGTTGGATGTAAACAATTTAACTACGCTTGAAAAACTCTATTTTGACTTCAACCACCTTCCGAACGTTGCTATTAACAACTTGGTTAATTTAACCGAATTGAGTTGTGCTGGCAACGAAATACTAGCCCTCGACTTGAGTCCTTTCGGCCAATTAATCGTATTGCAATGCAACGGCAACTTACTTACTTCATTAGATTTAAGTAATTTGAATAATCTTACCGTATTAAATTGTGCTATAAATCCATTAACCACTTTAGATGTATCAAATTTATCTGAGTTGGTTTACCTTCAATTTGAATACAGTCAAATTCATACTATTGATCTAACCAACTTGGTAAACCTTAATGAGCTTTATTGCAATGACAGTGGAATGACCTCTTTGGACCTAACCCACAACCCCAATATTTACACTTTATATTGTCAAAACAACAGCCTTACCTCCCTTGACATTAGCAATGCACTCTATTCCGTAGATTTAAATTGTTCGTC
>CANFZC010000134.1 GCA_947451475.1 Flavobacteriaceae bacterium
AAAAATGGTCGCGATACTGTTTGCCTTTCCCGCTAAAGAGGCTACTATAGCGGCCGTTAGGGCCGCAAACGACAATCCTTTTAATCCCACAGGCAATAAATTCAGTAGTATGGGATAAGCACGGTCAGGATTAACAGCTCCCTCTTGTAGCATTTCCGTATGAAAATGACCGTTTTGATACAATACATAAGCCGCTATCCCCGGCAATACCACAATCACCGGCATTAGTAATTTTAAGAACGCCGCAAATAAGATACCCCCACGAGCCGTCTTTAAATCAGCCCCCAATGCACGTTGCGTAATGTATTGATTACAGCCCCAATAATTCAAATTAATAATCAACATACCGCCAATCAAAACCGATAGACCCGGTAAATCCATATAATTCGGATTGCTCTTGTCAAAAATCATGTGGAAATGATCACTAGCATGGGTGGTCATTAATTGAAATCCATGAATTACGCCAGTAGAGCCAAATTCCGCAGAAACCAAATTCAAAGCTATATAAGTTGTAACCAAGCCTCCCAAGATCAAAAAGAATACTTGGATGACATCAGTATACCCAATCACTTTCATACCTCCTAGGGTAATCATTACCGCAAATACCGCCAAGAATACCATACACAAGGTAAGATTCAAGCCCGAAATACTACTAATAGCCAAAGCACCTAAATACAAGATGGACGTTAGATTTACCAATACGTAAAGCAACAGCCAAAAGACCGCCATAATCATTGCAACATTACTGTTGTAACGCTTATACAAATACTGCGGCATGGTAAATATTTTGTTCTTCAAATAGACAGGCATGAAGAATATGGCAACAATAATTAACGTTGCGGCAGCCATCCATTCATAAGTGGCAATAGCCAATCCCATCTTAAATCCACTTCCACTCATTCCAATAAATTGCTCAGCACTAATATTACTGGCAATTAACGAGGCTCCAATTGCCCACCAAGTAAGCGAACCTTCAGCCAAAAAGTAATCGTTACTACTCGTTTGCACCTTCTTTTTTCGGTTGTAGATCCAAATGCCATAACCAACGATAATGACAAAATAGAGGAAGAATACAATATAATCTTTGGTGGTTAAGGTCTGCATATTATCGGTTTTTGGTTTTATAATGAACTATTGGTAAATCTCTTAAAATCTTCGCACTCTGCTCCGGGGATAGGTCGCGCTGGGCCTCTCCAAGCATTTCATAACCTACCATAAATTTCTTTATGGTAGCACTGCGCAACAAAGGCGGATAAAAATGCATGTGAAAATGCCACTCCGGATGTGCCACGCGATCGGTTGGCGCTTGATGAATCCCTGAAGAGTAGGGGAAGGAGGTTTCAAATAAATTGTCATATTTCACGGTAATTCCTTTTAAAATAGCTGCAAATGCTTTGCTTTCTTCTTGGGTCATCGCAATGATGTTTCCAAAATGCCTTTTGCTGATGATTATCGTTTCATAAGGCCAAGTAGCCCAAAACGGAACCGCTACAGCAAAGTGGTCATTCTCTAACACGACTCGTTCGTGTTGTTTTAGTTCTTCGTCCAAGTAATCTTTAAGCAAGCTAGTTTTATTTTTTTCATAATAACTTCGAAGACTTTTTTGCGTTTTCTCCACTTGCGTAGGAAGCGATGATTGCGCCCATATTTGACCGTGGGGATGCGGATTGCTACACCCCATTACACTTCCCTTATTTTCAAATATCTGAACATAATTGATGTAATCATGACTGCCCAGTTCTATATATTGTGCCGCCCAAGTCGCTACTACATTCTCAATGGCACTGAGCTCCATTTCAGGCAAGGTTAGATTGTGCTTCGGTGAAAAACAGATAACTTTAGTAATGCCTCGTTCAGGTTTTAATTGAAATAAGGTTTTATCGAGGCTCTTAAACGATACAGAGTCTTTAAGTAAAGCCGAAAAATCATTTTCAAAGACATAACAATCGGTATAAACGTCATTCTTAATTCCATTTGAGCGGAGGTTTCCCGAGCATAAATAGCAATTTTCATCGTGCTCAGGACGATCCACTTCCGCTATAGTTTCATTTTGTCCTTGCCAAGGACGTGCAGCACGATGGGGTGATACCAATATCCATTCGTCAAGTAATGGATTGTACCGTCTATGAGGATGTTCGTTGGGTTTAAATGGATGCATGGTTTAATTTTTATAGTGCATAGTGCCTTTAGAAATTTTTACTTTATAGGCTTTTAAGTCAATAGCAAAAGCATCGCGGTAAAGCGTACTTATTTTAGCAATTAAGGCATCTTCAGAGCCTTTTTCGACTAAGTTTAGGGAGCAACCTCCAAAACCACCACCCATCATACGCGAACCCAATACAGTAGATTCTTTTTGAGCCAGGTCAACCAGAAAGTCAATTTCAGCGCAACTCACTTCATATTCTTTGGATAAACCTAGATGGGTCTCAGACATTAACTGCCCCAATCGTTTAAAGTTAGAGTCAGTTATAGCAAGGGTAGCATCTATAACACGTTGTATTTCATTTACAACAAAATGACACCGTTTAAAAAGGGTTTCGCCCAGAGTATCTCTAAGTTCTAAAACCATAGATACACTACAATCCCTATAGGTTTTAATCGCAGGAAAACGTTCTTTAAGTAAAGCCAATCCTTCTTCTACTTCTTGTCGTCTCACATTATAGCCCGACGTAAGGTGCGTATGTTTAACATTGCTGTCCAATAAAAGTAAGGAATACTTCTTAAAATCAACCTTGTAATACTGATATTCTAGCGTGTTGCAATCCAGTTTAATAACACTGTTTTTTTTGCCAAATACCGATGCAAATTGGTCCATAATACCACAATTCACCCCCGCAAAGGTATGCTCTGCTTTTTGTCCAATCAGCGCAATGTCTTCTTTGCTCAATCCTAAATCAAACAAGGTATTCATCGCATAGCCTACACCACACTCCAAAGCCGCGGATGACGAAAGTCCTGCACCCATGGGAACGGTACTGCTAAAAACCATAGTAAATCCGTTAAGAATATGGCCTCGTTCTTTGA